>JAZKHI010000126.1:0-24587 GCA_040385445.1 Bacteroidota bacterium
ATATTTTATTGATTTTAGGAATTTGTTTACTTATTGGTGGAATTATTGGTAGTATCTTACCTGCTTTGCCCGGTTTGCCGTTATCTTGGCTTGGATTGTTGTGTTTATTTTTTGTTCCTGGAATTGAAACCAACTATTGGTTATTAGGAATTACACTAGTCATCACGATAGTTTTGAGCATTTTAGATTACCTCATTCCTGCTAAAGGAGCCAAAATGTTTGGTGGTAGTAATTACGGGATTTGGGGAACGAATATTGGTTTAGTGGTTGGGATATTTTTACCAATTCCTTTCGCTTTTTTAATTTGTCCGTTTTTAGGCGCTTTCATTGGAGAATTAATCTATAACTCTCAAGACAAAAAACGAGCTTTAAATGCTGCATTTGGTGCTTTTTTAGGCTTTTTAGCTGGCACTTTTATGAAAGTTTTTTATGGTTTTATTTTATTAGGTATTTTTATTTGGTTAGTTGTGAAAAACTATACTATTTGGATATAAAAAAATCCCGAACGAGTCGGGATTTTTTAGTTTTTATTATTTTTTAATAATCTTATGAATACTTTTTTGATTGTTTTCTGAAACAACTTCTAGTAAGTATAAACCTGGACTATAATTTGAAAAATCAATTTCTGTTGCAGAAACATTCATTTTCTTATTTAAAATTTGTTTTCCTAATAAATCATAAACGTTGATTTCAGAAATTGCAGTATTTAATTTAGATTGAACATTTAAAATTGAAGATGTTGGATTTGGATATACCGCAAATTCATCTGTTAAAAACGTTTCTGATTCTAAAACAGCTACAAATTCTGTTTGAAAAGTGTTTGTAACAATTGCTGGATTAAAATCAAAATAAATTGACGCTGAATTCGGAATAATATCACCAACTGCATAACCCGGTTTTGGTTTTACTTTGAATGTAATAAAACCTTTTCCAACTGCAGAATTAGCTATAGAAACTGGCAACATGATATTATCAAATTTCCAAGTTAAATTACTTCCAACTCTATCTAATACATAAGCATGACTTGCACTTTCGACTTTAATAGAATTTTCATCCAACATCGCATTTAAAACATCGTTTACACGAACATTTATTGCCTTTGCATTACCTGTGTTTTCAAAACGAATGGTATAATATAAATAATCGTTAGACGTGAAACTAGAATGTAAAATTTCTGGTCCATGCGCTTCCATTTTGTCATTAGGATCATATGCATTAATAATCATTTGACTTGTAGAATGAGTATTGTTTTCTGGAACAGCATCACCAACTAAAGGCGAAATTGTTGCGCTACTCACTAAAAATTGACCTGCAGTTACAGTTGGAATTGTTGGAACCAACATAAAAATATCAATAGATCTATATTCAAATGGTTGTAAATTAGTGAAATCGTATGTAAAACCACTAGCATTATTTACCACTCCTGCTTGAGAAACTGCACTTATTGAAACTGCTCCATCTTTAGTAAAAGTTACAGTTCCGTTAGCTATTACTTGATTTCCTGAATTCCAATACACCAGTTTATTTATATAATTAAAACCTGGTCTTGGATTGTTTACAGCTACAACTAAAGCACCTAAATCACTATAATTTTGAGTAGAAGTCACTGGGAAATTATAAGACGTACCGTTAGCATTACTCAAATCGTTGAAAGCTGAAGGATTAACAGAATATAAAGAAGTATATAATGGATTTACCGTAAAACCTACATCATAGCTATTTGAAGTATTACTATCAAAAATAGCAAATCGACCTGTTGGTGATGTAATATTATGAACTACACCATCATTATTTTTTTCGTAGTGAAAATCGCCTAATGGAAAATTGATTTCTCCATTATCTTTAGCCCCGTTACTATTTGAATCTAAAAACGCAGTAAAAGTCATACCAGTATCACAATCAACAGTACCTATAGAAGTTGGTAAAACAGCAATATTAATTATACCAGGTTGATTTGCATAATTAGTAACCATCATTAAATAATAATGTCCTGAAAGTGCATTAGGAATTGTTGGATATTCTGTAGCATTAGAAGAATAACTACAACTTACAGGATTCATATTATTTATCGATCCGCAATTTCCTGTACTTGAAGAAAAAGGACCATAAATCACATAATCAATATCAATATTATTATATGTTGGCGAATTATTACCTTGATTAATTTGCATATAGATAGTCCCGGGATTACCTATAGGTATTGAAAACCAAGTTGCATTTGGAGTTGAACCTAAACAACCCAATTGACCACCATTCGGAGAATTTGTACTGTTAGGATATGTTATCACACCTGCACATAAAGGTATTGCATTGGCACAACTAAAAGTAGTATTGCAATTTGGCTTTGAAGCCAGATTAATAGTGTAAATATTATCACAGTCGTTAGGAATATTTTCTCTGATATATATTGTTGAATTAGCAAAATTTGCATTTACACTATAAGCTGTAAAATTAGCAATTGCATTCGTTTGATTTTGTGCATTTACTTGAGAAGTATAAAACGATAATTGGTTCAATGTAGAAAGTTGCGATTGAACTGCTGTTAAATCATAAATAACAAATCCGT
The DNA here is from genome assembly GCA_040385445.1 of Bacteroidota bacterium. Classification (GTDB taxonomy): domain Bacteria; phylum Bacteroidota; class Bacteroidia; order Flavobacteriales; family Flavobacteriaceae; genus Flavobacterium. The sequence continues at coordinate 2,567 of JAZKHI010000126.1, forward strand.
CATTATTATCATCACATTGAGAAATTGGCAATATACTCCCAACATTTATGTAAGTTTTAGAAGTAACGGTAAAAACCCTTATTTCTATCATTTGATCGCTTAAATTTTCAACTCTAGAAAACAAGGTATAAACACCTCCAGCAACACAATAAGACAAACTCAAAGGATTTAAATCATTAGTGGCATCATCTTGTGTAAGATGATATGAAATATTATATGAAGAAGGATTACTTCCGTTTAAAATCACAGGATTATTTACTGTTAAATCAAAACATGTTAAATCACCTTGATTTTCGATACATTTAGACAAATTTTGTGGCTGACCACTTGGTGTTTGTGCTAAACTCGTGTAGGAAATTATAAAAAAGAATAATAATTGTAATTTATATTTCATAATTGTTGTTGTTTTAGTTTAAAAAAGTAAAAGTAAAAGTAAATAAAAAAAGAAGAAATATTGGTAGATTCAAAAAAATATTAAAAAACCTACAAAATCAAAAAAGCCTTTCCCGATGAAATCAATTTCACAACAGTAAAAACCATAATAGTATAAAATCAAAAAAGCCTTCCATAAATGGAAAGCTTTTCATTGGTCTAACTACTAAACCTTTCCCGATCTCTCGGGTAAACAACACAACTGAGTTCATCTTGAAGCCTCAAGATATTTGGGCAAAAAAGCACTTCGTTTCTGAAGTGCTTCCCAAATTTTGCGGTCTGGACGGGACTCGAACCCGCGACCCCCTGCGTGACAGGCAGGTATTCTAACCAACTGAACTACCAAACCGTTGCTGTAATGCGAGTGCAAATATAGAACAGTTTTTTGAACTTGCAAATGTTTTGGTAAAAAAAATTACAAGTTTTTTTTACTTTTTATCCAAACTTCTGTTTTTCAACTAAATATGTTGTAATAATTTTTTCAAATTTTTCATCAACAGAAACGGGTACATACTTAATTTTATAGGCTGAACACGTATTCGAAATGTTTTCAAAATAGTTTTTCACTACTTTTTCGTAACTTTCTTTCATGTTTTCGGCAAACAAATTGACTTCTTCACCTGTTTCTACATCAATAAACTTGCGCGGCGAATTGTCGAAATTGAAATTTAACTCTGTTTTTCCATCATAAACATGAAACAAAATTACTTTATGTTTGTTGTGTTTTAAATGTTGCAATGCTTTAAAAAGTTTCTCACTATCATCTCCAATAAACATATCAGTAAACAAAACAATCATAGAACGACGGTGTACCTTCTCAGCAATTTGATGCAAAAAAGTAACTGTATCTGTTTTTTTTGATGCTGTAGGATGGTTTAACATGTTTTCAAACTGATTCAAAATCATTCTGTGATGACGCTCACTTCCTTTTTCCGAAGCGTAATATTCATAGGTATCAGAATACACAGAAACTCCAACGGCATCACGTTGCTTTTTCAATAAATTCATTAAAACTGCTGATGCTAATATTGAAAATCCAATCTTACTTTCAGAAAACAGTTGATCTTCTTTTAGTTTTGGATAATGCATAGAAGAAGAATTGTCTACAATTAAGTGACAACGCAAATTGGTTTCCTCTTCATATTTCTTGGTATATAATCTATCTGTTTTGGCAAATAACTTCCAATCGATATGTTTGGTACTTTCGCCTTGATTATAAATTTTATGTTCAGCAAATTCGGCAGAAAACCCATGAAACGGACTTTTGTGCATACCAGAAATAAAACCTTCAACAATTTGATTAGCCAAAAGTTCTAAGTTTTTAAACTGTGATATTTTTTCTAGTTGCGATTCTAAGTTCATACCTCAAATATAGTTTATATATTTTGGAAGACAAAAAAAGAAATATAAAAAAAGGCTCAATCTTGTTTTGAAAACGAGATGAACCTCTTTCTGCTTAAAAACTACTTCACTAAAATTATTGAATAACTATTACTCCATTTTAATTTTAATTGCGTTTCTGTTAGTTGAACAATTTCTACATTATGCAATCCATCAGCCCCTAAATCGAGAACTACATTTGATCCGTTTTTTGCCCAAGTCCCAGCAAAAAATGTAGCCTCACAAGGACTAGTATCAGAAACATAACTAACATCTTCAAAATTTGCATTCGCATAAAAATAATAATAATCGCTACTACAGCTAGCATCGTCTTGGGTATAATCTACAAAGTTTTCAATACCATCATTTGTAATGTCAATTTTTAAATAATTCCATTTTCCCACTATTGAAGGTTCAATTTGTGTCTCTTTTTGAAGTTCATCTTTACTACATGATAGCGTAAAAATTGATAATCCAAAAAATAATAGTATTCTTTTAATTGCTTTCATAATGTTTATTTTTTTATTTAGTTTCTAATTTTTCTAATCGTTTTAAGATTTCAATTTGTGAATTTTCTAACGTTTTAATTTTTTCGTTTTGTGCTTTTATCGCTTCAATTAAAAGCGGTGTAATGGCTGCATAATCCACAAAATATTCGCCTTTTTCATTTTTTTGAATCGCTTCAGGTAACACTTTTTCAATTTCTTGCGCTAAAACGCCACTTGAAACAATTGCTTTATTTCCTTTTTTAATTTCTTCTGAAGAAAGTTTAAACTGATACGTATATCCTGAAATAGTATCAATTTTTTCAGAAGCATTTTCAATTTTTACAATATTTTCTTTTTTGTTTTTATCTGAAACTTGAACATACGCACCAGTTGGTGTTATATAAGATTTCAAAGCACTATTATCGTATGGATTTGTATTCGCACCATCAAAAGCATCTTCATCTAAAAAATAAACCAATGCAGCAGCTTGACCTTGATTTCCATCACCAGCAGACCATATTGTCACTGCATTTCCATCTCCATAAAAACCAGCTGTTTCAGGGCTACCTTCTTGAGAAGAAAGAATTAAATCATCGCCACCACTTCCAAATATTTGATTCCCATTATTATGCACAAAGTTATTTTTGTTAACCAATTGCATTTCATTACCTGCTGTTGTGATATTATCTACTTTAATATTTCCGTAGACTTTAACTAAATCATTATCAAACTCTCCATAAATAAGAGGAGTAGTTGAGTTACTATTTTCGATGTAAAGCTTATTGGAACCTGTTTCGTTATAACCCGCTTGATTACCAATAGCAATATTATTGCTACCCGTTGTATTTGAAAATAATGCCTGACTTCCATTAGCAATATTACTACTTCCTGTAGTGTTAGAATTTAATGCAAGATCCCCAATAGCTATATTAAAATTCCCCGAAGTGTTTAAGTACAATGATCTATATCCAAATCCAATATTATTGTTTCCAATAGTATTGGAATATAATGAACTAATTCCTGTAGCAATATTACCATTTCCTGTAGTGTTTAAGTACAAAGTTGCCGGCCCAACAGCAATATTACTTTGTCCGTTAGTATTTGAGTATAATGCCCCAGAACCAGCAGCAATATTAGTATTTCCTGTAGTATTTGAATACAAGGATTGAAAACCAAATGCAATATTTCCAACTCCTGCAGTATTTGAATACAATGACCTAAATCCATTGGCTACATTGTGATTTCCTGAAGTATTATTATAAAGTGTACGATATCCAGCAGCCACATTTCCAGTACCAATTGTATTAAAGTACAAGGCATCAAGACCATTGGCAACATTTTGATAACCTGTTGAATTCGTATAAAGTGAACCTGCTCCAGTTGCTGTGTTTTCGTAACCTGTAGTGTTCGAATAAAGTGCTGCTGAACCATTAGCTGTATTTAACGCTCCAGTTGTATTTCTGTAAAGTGCAGAAAAACCAGTTGCTACGTTAAAACTTCCAGCTGTATTAAAATAAAGTGCAGAATATCCATTGGCAACATTACTATTTCCTACTGTATTAGCACGAAGAGAATATCCTCCAACTGCAGTATTATTATTTCCAGCTGTATTTGAAAAAAGTGATTGATAACCATTAGCAGTATTAATTGTTCCAGTCGTATTAGTATAAAGCGATTGGTAACCTATAGCTGTATCAAAACTTCCAGTGGTATTACTAGCCATTGATTTATTTCCAACCGCAGTATTTTGACTTCCCGAAAGCAGATTACTTCCCAAAGAAAGTACTCCAAAAGCGGAGTTTTCATTACCTAATGAATACACACCTAATGAATTTCTTCCGAAAGAAGTGTCAGACGCTCCAATTACCCCTGAAATTTGATTTCCCATTCTAAAAAAAACTTCAATATTATTTGTTGTACCTATGAAATTGGTATTAGGATTTATATTTGAATTACCATTTATCGACCAAGAATTACCTGCATTCGGAGCTTGCCATGTGGCATTCCCCAAAGCATCCGATGTCAAGACATTACCAGCAACTGCACCAGTTGTAACCTGTAAATCCGTCGTTTTAGTTTTTCCAGCCACTTCTAGTTTTTCTGTTGGAACGGGTACTCCAATTCCAATTTTACCTAATGCTGTTGTACTCATATCTGCACCATAAATAACTTCTCCAATAGACATTTGAAAACTTCCGTTCAGATTGGGTACTGACGTGCCATTACCTATCATGATATTAGAATTACCTGACTCGTTAGAAAGCCCAGCTTGAAACCCTAAAGCAATATTATCAGAACCTGTGGTATTTAACAATGCATCTGTACCGACTGCAGTATTATAGTTTCCAGAAACATTGGACTGCAAAGCAAAACTACCAACGGCAACATTTGCGGAACCGTTGTTTAAATTCATATTATCTGCACCAACAGAAGTATTCCAATTTCCGGTAGTATTTGCACCCAGTGATCCTGTACCCACTGCTGTATTACTATTTCCTATAGTATTAGAACTTAAGGCAAAAGAACCAAATGCAGTATTTATATTTCCTGTAGTATTGGATGTAAAAACATTATTCCCAAAAGCAGTATTATACAAGCTAATGACACCTGAACCAATACTATTTCGTTTAAAAATCAAATCGTTATTATCCGTGGTTCCTACAAAATTTACAGCAGGATTTGTACCTAAATTACCTGTAGTTTCCCAACCAGAACTTGCAGCACTTCCGCCTAATCCAATCCAATTTACAGTTACATTATCCCAATAATAAAATCCAGGTTGTTTCCCTGCAGAAATAGTGGTTAAATACACCATCATCCCTTGTTGTAGGGCTGTTGGATTTGTAAGTGGGAAAGCATCAATTTTCGGAATCAGAATTCCATCTGTATTCGATGGCGTGACTTGATTACTTGATTGAATATCTAATTGGGCATTTGGGGTTGTTGTGTTAATTCCGACTTGCGAAAACCCAAACTGAGCCATCATCAAGATTATAAGTACTAACTTTTTCATTTTCATATGTTTAAGTAGTTAATTTATTTAAGCACTACAAATTTCATTTTTTATCAAACAGTAAAAAATCACAAAAGGACGAACGACATTTTAAATACACGAACATCAGTTTTGAAATAAAAAAAACTCTGCATCGTAAAATGCAAAGTTTTGTCTTAAATATTATTTTTGCCCAGGTCTTCTTCTGCCAAAATATTCTTTAAAGCTATTATCAGGTATTGGAATTTCACCTCCAATTCTTCCTAAATCTAATTTAGCAAATGGAATTTCCTCAAACGGAATAGACCAAACATTAAGTTCCTCATTTTCACCATCTGAAGTAATTTTGCCATTGTACATTTTTCCACTAGTTACCAAAGGAACATCACTTACAATTCGCATCGAACCTGTTCTTGAATTTGTCATTGTTTTGTAACTTGGATTTTTAGAATCAATAATATCACCAATTCTCATATCTAAAACTACATTAGAAGGCAACAATATTCCAACTTCCATATCTATAAGTAAATTTCCCTTTAAATCATAAAAATGAATCGCAATTTTAGCCCTTTCATCATTATGATTTAATATGTAAAAAGTAGTTCCAGTATAAGCTTTTACACCTTCACCTAAAATAGCTTGACTATCTCTCCAATACGGTGTAACATATTTATAAGTATTCATAATTAATTGTTTTTATATTAATAGCTACAAACCTAATTTATCAAACCAAGCTGAACAATATCAAAAGGACGAACGGCATTTTAAATACACGAATATCAGTTTTATTCGAAATTTTCTTATATTTGGATGAAATTCCACAGAAATTAAATCGCTATTAAACTAGTTTACATAAGTAAACAATCCCCAATAGAAAAAAGCGATAGTATATAAGCATTATAAAAAACTGACATCCACATATGAAACCTTTTGATTGTATAATTGTTGACGATGATGAAATTGACAGACTTGCTGTGACTTCATATGCAAAAAGGTTTTCAAACTTAAATATTGTTGGTATTTTTGATACTGCAGAAAAAGCACTTACGTTTTTAGAAACAAATTCTATTGAAGTTGCCTTTTTAGATATTGAAATGCCAGGTGCTTCTGGAATTGAATTACGAAAGAAAGCTTTAGAAATCCCAGTTTGCGTTTTTATTTCTTCTCATACCGAAAGTGCTGCAGAAACTTTTGAATTGCAAACTTTAGATTTTATTGTAAAACCATTTAAATTTCCACGTTTTGAACAAACCGTTAAACGTATTGAAGAGTTTATGGAAGTGCGTTTGAAAGCTAGTTTATTTGAATCAACCATTGGTGGCGACACCGTTTATGTAAAAACTGGACATGATCAAATTAAAGTGAAATTGCACGAAATTTTATATCTCGAAGCTTTAAAAAATTATACCATTTTAGTAACTGAAAGTAAACGCCATTGTGTTTTATCTAATTTGGGCGAAATTTTACAAGAAGAAAAGTTTCAATCTTTTGTTAGAATACACAGAAGTTTCGCAGTTCAAAAACAATTCATACAAAAAATAGGAAGTCAAGAAATTGAATTAAAAAACAATATTTCCATCCCCATTGGAAGAAGTTATAAAGACACTTTAAATTTAATGGCATGAGAAAATTTTATATTTTAACTCTAATTTTAATCGGTTGCTTTTCGTACGGACAAAAAGAACCTAATCTTTCAAAATACAAAACTCAAAAAGAAAAACTACATGTTTGGGTAAAATATTGTGACGAATTGTTTGAAAATGGAGACATAGAATTATTAAAAAAAAATGCCCAAAAAGGATTTGCCTTAATAAAAAAGAATGATTTCGAACACCTTTCTCTTTTTAATTTCTATTTAGGAAGTACTTTCGATTACTTACTAGAAGTAGATAGTGCAGTTTATTATTTAGAAAAATCTGAAAAATTTTTAAACAAAGCAAAAAACAAAAAAAACACGCCTCGATTATACAAAGAACTCCTTTACGTTTATAAAAATGTGGGATTAGTCAACAAAAGAGAACGAATAATTTTAGACTATAAAAAAATTATTGACTCAACAAAACAAGAAAATCAAAAGTATCTTTTACAAGAAAATTTAGCTGATTATTACATATCAGTAGGCCAATACGAAACAAGTTTAAAGTATTATCTTAACGGAATTCAAACTCGTAAAAAAGCATTGAATAGTAAAAGTCAAAAAAAAGATTCTATTGCAATTGGTGTAAAACTAGTAAATGTAACCGACATTTATTTGAACTTAGAAAAAACCAATGAAGGATTAGAAAGCATCAAAGAATCTGAAATTTATATTAAAGATTACAAAACAGGAATGGCCTTTGTTTATAAATACTTTATTGCAATTTATGTAAACAAAGATGATATTCCCGAGATTGAAAAGTACTATAATAAATTGTCTAAATTAGTAAATTCGGGTGCGGAAAATAAAGCTTGGGACGCATATTTAGCTAGTGATTTAACTATTGCTGATTATTTAATTAACAAGAAAAAAAAATTTGACACCGCCTTAAAATACATTAATCACGCCAGAAGTTTGGCTCCAAAATATGCCAGTACATATATGCTAGGTAGTATCGATTATATGAGTGGCGAAGCATATCTTGCTTTAAAACAATATGATAAAGCCTTGTTTTATTTAAAAAAAGCAGAACCTATTGTTAAAGAAGATGATCCGGAAGCATATAGTTGGCTAAAAAAGGCTCTTTCAAAAACCTATGCAGCGAAAGGATTATGGGAATTAGCATACAAAAACCAGAGTGAATATTCTAAAATAAAAGATACATTACTAAATGAAGTATCCAAAAAGAATATTGCTGAAATGGAAGCCAAATACCAAAACAATTTAAAAAAACAAGAAATACAAAATAAGAACCTTCAAATTGACACGGCAAAAAAACAGAAATATTACTTCATCGGCGGACTTTTTCTTTTAGTGATTATTGGAAGTTTGCTTTTTTACCAAAGTCGAAATCGCAAAAAAACCAATGAAAAACTACAACTTTTAAATACCGAATTAGACGAAGCTAACAAAGCCAAAACACGTTTTTTTAGTGTTTTGAATCACGATTTACGCGGTCCAGTTGCCAATTTAGTTTTCTTTTTACAACTTCAAAAAGAAAGTCCAGAAATGTTGGATGAAGAAAGTACCAAACGCATGCAAGATAAAACTATGGCTGGAGCCGAAAATCTTCTCAATTCGATGGAAGACATTTTGCAATGGAGCAAAAGTCAGATGGAAAATTTCAAACCTCAACCTAAAAACATAGGAATAAATTCGTTATTTGAAGATACAAAAATGCATTTTTCAAGTGAAGAAAAAATTCAAATCACATTTGAAAACGCTCAAAATATCCAAATTAATACGGATGAAAATTACTTAAAAACCATTATTAGAAATTTAACTGGAAATGCCATTAAAGCATTAGATAAAATTGAAAACCCAACCATTAACTGGAAAGCTTGGCAAGAAAACGGTCAATCTTATTTATCAATAACCGATAATGGAAAAGGCGCTTCGGATGAACAATTTAAAGCATTATACGACGACAAGGAAGTGGTTGGAATTAAAACCGGTTTAGGATTGCATTTAATTCGAGATTTAGCAAAAGCTATTAATTGTAAAATTGAAGTGAATTCTAAAAAAAATATTGGCACAACTTTTACTTTAAAACTATAAAAAAAGGCTCCACGAAAATGGAGCCTTTTTTGTTTATTTACTTAGCTATTATAATAAAGCGTCAATAGCGTCTGTGTACGTTTTCTTTGGAGCAACTCCAACTTGTCTTCCAACTACTTCTCCGTTTTGGAAAACTAATACCGTAGGAATATTTCTCACTCCGTATTTTGCAGCAAATTCTTGATTTGCATCTACATCAACTTTACCAACGATTGCTTTCCCGTCGTATTCTGTAGCTACTTCATCAATAACTGGCCCAACCATTCTACATGGTCCACACCAAGCTGCCCAAAAATCTACTACTACTGGTTTATCTGATTTTAATACTACTTCTTCAAAAGTAGCATCTGTGATTGCTAATGCCATATTGTCTTGTTTATTTTTTTAATACTTAATTATTGTAATGCGAAAGTAGAAAATATATTTAAGTTGTGAAAAAAATTATGATTTCTTTTAACTATTAAATGATTAGAAAAATTGATTTATAAATTTTTTAACACCGCTAACAACAAATCACCCTTTAGTCTTTGTTTATAATCTGGATTTATAAACAAAAACTCTATTTTATTATCTTCATTTATCACGTAAACGGTTGGAACTGGAATAACTCCAGAATTTTCACCACCAGAATTTTTCTTTAAAATAGGACTATACAATAATGGGGCTTCAAATGCAATTCCTAAAGCTTGAGAAAATTCGTTTTTAACATCTGAATACAATTGATAAGACAGATGACCTTTCTCGGAAGTTTTTTCAATTTTACTAAAAGCATCTGGACTTACTGCAACAATTTGATAACCTAATGTCTCGATGTCTTTTTGAATGGCTTGCATATCTGCCAATTGCGAATTACAAAAAGGACACCAACCTCCTCTATAAACAATTAATACCGTTTTTTTATTTTTAAAAATATCTTTAGTATTTATTTTCGTACCTAAAGAATCTTTTAATTCAATATTTGGAATTTTTTCACCAATTAACAAAGGAGAAATGTCTTCAGGATTTTTAGCAATTTGTGCTGAACTAATTCCTGTTACGAACAAGAATAAAAAAAGTAACTTTTTCATAAATTAGTATTATTTTAATTTAAAGCAAAGTTCTGAGTTTTGTTTGAAATAAAATGTTAGATAAATGACTTAATTCAACTTAAAATTGATTTGCATCTTTTCTAATCCTTCCAAAAGTTCTTTAGAAATATTAATTTTCAATTTTCTGCTTGGCATTTCCAACTTGTTTTTGATAATCGTTTCTTCAATTTCTTCCATTTGATTTTCTACGATAACTTCAGCCGTATTTTCTACTTCATCATCAGAATCAATAACGGTTTCATCTTGAAGATCTTCGTCGATTTCAATTTCGCGTTTTACAAATCGTTTTACTTTTTCTAATTCTAACAATTCGAAAGTCACATTTAAATCACCTTGATGATTAGAAAAAAGCTCGTTTAATTTCGCAATTAATTGTTCTTTCAATTCTTCAATTGGCAATTGAACCGTAAGTTTCTTAGCAAAATCAGGCAAGACATCTTGTAAACTTTGCATGTGTGAAAAGTTAATTCTTGGATCCGATTTTTTACCTGTTTCTTTATTAGCCCAACCTTCTTTTACGAAGATTTTAATAAAAACGAACTGACTTTGAACTAGATAATGTCTGAATTTTAGATATTCTTCATTGAAAATTTTAAATTCGAAACTTTCTTCATAACCTTCAATATTGAAAGTTGCCCAACCTTTATTTTGTTGTGTGGTTCGATGTTGAACGTTCGAAACAATTCCACCAAAGGATAAATTTTTACCAACCAAAGGTTCTAAATTGTTTAACGCTTGCAACTTTGTATTGCAGAAATATTTCATTTCAAATTTATAATCGTCCAACGGATGACCAGAAATATAAATTCCAACAACTTCTTTTTCTCGAGATAATTTCTCTAACGTATTCCATTCTTCACACGGCGGAACGACAGGTTCAGCAATTTGAACATCTGAAGCATCACCAAATAAACTTACTTGAGAAGAATTTTCGTTTTCTTGAAACTTCGCACCAAAACGTATGGCTTTTTCCAAAAACGTAATATTATCACCATCTGAATGGAAATATTGTGCACGATGCGTGTCACCAAATTCATCAAAACCACCAGCTAATGCTAAGTTTTCAAATGCTTTTTTATTGGCAGCACGTAAATCAATTCGTTTCGCTAAATCAAAAATAGATTTATAACGCGCTTCTTTTCTACATTCAACAATCGTTTTTACGGCATTTTCTCCTACACCTTTGATTGCTCCCATTCCGAAACGAATTGCATTATTATCGTTTACCGTAAATTTATAGAAAGATTCATTCACATCCGGACCTAAAACTTCTAGTCCCATACGCTTACATTCTTCCATAAAAAACGAAACCGATTTGATATCATTCATATTATTAGAAAGTACCGCCGCCATATATTCCGCAGGATAATGCGCTTTCAAATACGCCGTTTGATACGCAATCCAAGCATAACAAGTCGAGTGCGATTTATTGAAAGCATAACTCGCAAACGCTTCCCAGTCTTTCCAAATTTTTTCTAGAATTTTAGCATCATGACCTTTTTCTTCCGCTTGCGCGACGAATTTAGGTTTCATTTTATCCAAGACAGGTTTGTCTTTTTTACCCATCGCTTTACGAAGTACGTCGGCATCACCTTTAGTAAAACCGGCTAACGATTGCGACAGAAGCATTACCTGCTCTTGATAAACCGTAATTCCGTAAGTTTCTGCTAAATATTCCTCACAAGCATCTAAATCGTACGCGATTGGTTCTAAACCATTTTTTCTACGGACGAAAGACGGAATATATTCTAACGGACCTGGACGATACAACGCATTCATTGCAATTAAATCTCCAAAAACCGTAGGCTTTAAATCCTTCAGGTATTTCTGCATTCCTGGCGATTCGTACTGAAAAATACCAACTGTTTCACCTCGTTGGAATAATTCGTAGGTTTTTTTATCGTCAATAGGAAATGTATCTGGATCTAAAGTAATATCACGTTTATATTTTACCAGTTTAACCGTATCTTTTATAAGCGTTAAAGTTTTTAAACCTAAGAAGTCCATCTTCAACAATCCCGCACTTTCCGCAACGGCATTATCAAATTGGGTTACATATAAATCAGAATCTTTTGCTGTAGTTACTGGTACGAAATTCGTAATATCATCTGGCGTAATAATTACACCACAAGCGTGAATTCCAGTATTTCGAAGTGAACCTTCTAATATTTTGGCTTGTTGAATGGTTTCTCCAGACAATTCGCCTTGATTCGCAATTTCGATTAATTCCTTCACTCTGTCAAATTCATCAGAACGAACGGCTTTTTTTACATCTTCTTCTTTTTCCGAAAGAAAACGCGCTAAATTCCATTTTCCTGGCATCATGGCCGGAATTAATTTTGCAATCCTGTCCGCTTCAAACAAAGGTAAATCCAACACACGAGCTGTATCACGAATAGCCGACTTCGTAGCCATTTTACCATAGGTAATAATTTGCGCTACTTGGTTCGAACCGTATTTTTTAATTACATAATCCATTACTCGACCACGACCTTCATCATCAAAATCGATATCAATATCGGGCATCGACACACGATCAGGATTTAAGAAACGCTCAAAAAGCAGATTATACAACATCGGATCAATATTCGTAATCCACAAGCAATACGCCACTACTGAACCCGCCGCAGAACCACGACCTGGCCCAACCGAAACATCCATTTTTCTAGCTTCGGCAATGAAATCCTGAACAATTAAAAAATAACCTGGATAACCAGAATTACTAATCGTTAATAATTCAAAATCGATACGTTCTCTGATTTCTTCGGTAATTTCTCCGTAGCGTTTTTTGGCACCTTCGTACGTTAAATGTCGTAAATAACTATTTTCCCCACGAACACCTTTATCTTCTAAATCTTCCGCAACTTGAAATTCTTCTGGAATATCAAATTTTGGAAGTAATACATCTCTTGAAAGCGAATAAATTTCAATTTTATCTACAATTTCTTGAATATTACTAATAGCTTCCGGCGTTTGCGGAAACAATTTTTTCATATCATTTGTCGACTTGAAATAGTATTCTTGATTCGGTAATCCGAATCGATATCCACGACCACGACCAATTGGCGTCGCTTGTTTTTCACCATCTTTTACACATAATAAAATATCGTGTGCGTTGGCATCTTCTTTATTGATGTAAAACGTATTGTTTGTGGCAATTAGCTTTACATTATGTTTTCTAGAAAATTGAATTAGCGTATTATTTACTGCTTTTTCATCATCCTGATTGTGATTCATTAATTCGATATACAAATCGTCACCAAATTCTTCTTTCCACCACAACAAAGCTTCTTCGGCTTGATTTTCACCGATATTCAGTATTTTATTTGGCACTTCACCATACAAACTTCCTGTTAAAACAATGATATCTTCTTTATATTGTTTGATTAATTCTTTATCGATACGAGGCACATAATAAAAACCATCTGTGTAGGCTTTGGAAGATAACTTCGCTAAATTATGATACCCTTTTTTATTCTTCGCTAAGAAAACAACTTGATAACCATTGTCTTTGTTCGATTTATCTTTGTGATTGTTACATACAAAAAATTCGCAACCCACAATTGGTTTAATAATTGTTTCCGAAGGTTGTTCACCAGCTTCAACTAATTCCTTATTCTTAGCTTCAACTGATTTATTATGATTTAAAATTCCGCTTACGAATTGAAAAGCACCCATCATGTTACCAATATCGGTAAGAGCAACTGCAGGCATTTTTTGTTTTGCTGCGTTTTCAATTAATTTCGGAATCGAGATAGTCGATTGTAATACTGAAAACTGTGAATGATTGTGCAAATGCGCAAAAGCCACATCTGAAATATCTTCCAAATCTTCTGGTAAGATTTCAATATCGTTCGGAAGTTGTTGCTGTAATTTATCACGTAAACTCGCCGAAGCTTGTTTTAAATTAACGTGTTTTAATCCAATTGGTTTAACATCTGGATTGTTATTTCTGAAAGCCGTGTAAAAATCCTCAGAAACTGGTAATTCGTTTGAATTGAAATTTCCACGTTTTACTAATTCAAGAAAACAACGCGTTGTGGCTTCCACATCGGCTGTTGCGTTGTGTGCTTCTGCGAATTTTTCATTAAATAAATATTCGTGTAATTCTGTTAAAGTTGGTAATTTAAATCTTCCACCGCGACCACCAGGTAATTTTAATAATAACGCTGTTGTTTCGGTACACGTATCTAAAACGGGCATTTTAGTTAAATCTGTTGCAATTCCAAAACGATGAAATTCACAACCCATAATATTTACATCAAAGCCAACATTTTGCCCAACAATATATTTTGATTGCGATAAAGCGATATTAAATTTTTCTAGAATTTCACTTAAATCGTGACCTTCTTGTGCTGCTAATTCGGTAGAAATTCCGTGAATTCTTTCCGCATCAAAAGGAATATTATAACCTTCTGGCTTAATTAAATAATCTTGATGTTCGATAAGATTTCCCATCTCGTCATGCAACTGCCAAGCAATTTGCACACAACGAGGCCAGTTGTTGGTATCTGTAATTGGCGCAGACCAACTTTTAGGTAAACCTGTGGTTTCGGTATCAAAGATTAAAAACATAATAAAAATCGCAAATTAAAGTTCCTAAAAACGGAAGATTTCAAAAGTACAATTTATCTTTTTTTATGGCAATTTTAGTTATTAACAAAAACAAAAAACCACCTCGTAATGAAGTGGTTAGATATATATTTTAGTTGAGTAATTTTAGTAAGCTGGTACTTTATAAAAAGTTCCTTTATTAAAATTAACTACATTTCCATTATTATCAACTGCATTGAAACTAAAAGTTCCTGTGTAACCTTCACCATCAATTTTTTCAATTTCAACTACACCATTACTTTTCATAATACTCAAAATACTAACAACTGCATTGTTATTACCACCATTAATAGTAACAATATCACCTGCTTTGTAACCAATTCCTCTACTAGCAATTGTAGCGCTTGTAACAGCTCCTGCAGAGTTTGTAGTGATTTTTAACGTTAATCCGTTTCCAGAACCGCCAGTAGTGTTAACATTATTTCCATTTAAACTTGCGTATCCAGAACCAGGACTAATTACCCCTGCTAATTTGTAAACAGGACCTTCAATTAATGAAGTTTTATAATACAATACAGTTCCTTCATTATTATATGAATAAGAAGCATTTATACTTTGATTAGCAGTTCCTAAATTATGAGTTCCAACAGCATTTGGAACTGTTATTGTCACTAACTCTTTATCAGTATAAGCGTTAATTGACACAGTATTACCTGCATTAATAGTAGCTTTAGAATCATCTGCACGCCAAAACACATTGTCTTTTTCACCTTGAAAAGCTGGTGAATTAGTTTTAATATCGTTTTCACAAGAAACCAACAATAATGTAAGTGCAAGTATTGAAAATATTTTTTTCATTTTATTATTTTTAAAATAAAGATTCACAAATATATATTTTATTTTAATACAATTGTAATTTGAAAACAAAAAATCCGCCTTGTTTTATCACAAGACGGATCTTTTTAGTTATTTTTTAAATTTACAACTTCCTGTTCTGTTAAGACTCTCCAATTTCCTCTTGGAAGATTCTTCTTGGTTAGTCCAGCAAAAACAACTCGATCTAATTTAATTACATTGTATTTTAAATGTTCGAAAATGTTTCTTACTACTTTTACGTTAGACGTTTTCATTTTCACTCCGATTTCACTTTTCGATTCACCTTCAATAAAAGTTACTTCTTCCACATATACTTTATGTCCTTCAATAGTAACTCCATTTTGAATTTTTTCTAAATCTTCATATTTCAAATTCTTATCTAAAGAAACTTGATATATCTTAGAAGAACGCTGATTTGGCGTCGTAAATTTTCTAACCATATCTGGATCATTCGTAAACAACAACAAACCAGTAGTTGTTTTATCCATTCTTCCAACTGGTTCTAACCTTACATTTGATGGCGACTTAATTAATTGCAAAACGTTATTTGCACCTTGGTCATTTTTATCTGTAGAAAAATTCTTAGGCTTATTTAAAAGAATGTATTCTTTTTTCTCTGGCGTAATGTTCACACCGTCAAAATTAACAACATCCGTTAATTTTACTTTGTGACCCATTTCTGTAACTACTTCACCATTTACTTTTACATTACCACTTTGAATGTAAATATCCGCATCTCTACGACTACAAACTCCTGAATTCGCAACATATTTATTCAATCTGATTTCATCTTTATCAGACTTAATTTTAACTGGTTTTGGCTTGTCTGTTCTACTGAACTTTGGAGCAGGTTTGTTTTCTGAAGAAAAAGATTTTCCTGATTCGTTTTTCTTAAAATCTGGTTTTTTACTTTCCGAAACTTTACCGCTTCTTTTCGCTCCTGACGATTTTCTCATGCTATTAATTTTTTGCAAAGATAGTCAATTTAAGTGAGAAGTACTAAATTGGAAGTTTGAAGCGAAATAATTGTCAATTAACTACCTAATTAGCAGCAGTTTTTGTCCGCTTTCAATCACAGTTGGCTTAATCAGCACAATACTAACAACACCAGCTAAAAGGATAATTTTTAGTAAAAAATGAAGTTTGATATAATCTACTTTTCCTTCCGAATTCCACAATTTCAAGACAAAAACAATTAGCAAAATATAACTAACATAAAAGTAAATATCCATGTAACCCACATCAAACACATTTATTAAAAAATAAACAGGAAAAATGGTCATTAACAATAATGAGGAAATGATTTTCTTAGCGAAATTTTCTCCATAATTTACTGGAATCGTTTGGTAATTATTTGATAAATCGCCTTCAATATTTTCTAAATCTTTAATTATTTCACGAATCAAAATAATAAGGAATAAAAATATCGCGTGAGCAAAAATAACATGATAGAAATTCTTGAAATACATCAGAATTCCAAAAAAAGGCAAAACTGCCAATAACGAAGCGGTAATATTTCCAACAAAAAGTATTTTTTTAAGCTTGTGCGAATAAAACCAAATGATAAAAATATACACCGAATAAAACAAAGCAGCACGCCAAGAGATAATAAAACCTAATAATGCCGAAAAGAAATTTAATGTAAAATAAACTTGAAGTTGGGTTTTCTGACTAACTAATCTATCTAAATATGATTTTTTTGGACGATTGATAATGTCTTTTTTTGCATCATAAAAATTATTGATAATGTAACCCGAAGCAATGGCGAAAGTAGACGCAATTACTAAAATGAATAATCTCCAATCGAGAATTATATCTAAGGCTCTTCTTTCTGGAGCTAAAATAAAAATGGCTGATAAATATTGCGCTAATGCGATTACAAAAACATTATAACCACGAACCACAGAAAAGAAACTGAAGATTTTGGTGAGTAATAATTTAGAATTTCTGCTTAGCATTTTTATTTTGTTTCAGGTTTCAAGTTTCAAGTTGGATTAACGTAAACTAAAAAACGTTAAACCTGAAACTTTAAACAAAATTTTTAGAACTGATAAACCATTTCTAATTTATAATCCTTTAAAGAGTTTTTAGCTTTTTCAAAATCTTGCGTGAAGCCTAAAATATATCCGCCACCGCCAGAACCACACAATTTCAAATAGTAATCGTTGGTTTCAATTCCGTTTTGCCAAATTTGGTGAAATTGTTCCGGAATCATTGGTTTGAAATTATTCAAAACTACTTTAGATAATTCTTTTGTGTTTTTGAATAACGATTTCATATCGCCTTGTAGAAAGTTTTCCACACAAGAATCGGTATATTTTATAAACTGAGATTTTAGCATTTTTCTAAAACCTTGGTCTTTTAAATTTTCCATGAAAATATTTACCATTGGAGCAGTTTCTCCAACAATTCCAGAATCTAACAAGAAAACCGCACCTTTTCCAGTTGCCGATTGACTTGGAATTCCAGCTGCTTCGATATTATCTTTAGAATTGATCAAAATTGGTAAACTCAAATAACTATTTAACGGATCTAAACCAGAACTTTTTCCGTGGAAAAATGATTCCATATTAGAAAAAATAGCTTTTAATTGCAATAATTTTTCTCTCGTTAAGTTTTCTAAAACAGTAATTTTATTAGAAGCATATTTATCGTAAATAGCCGCTACTAAAGCACCGCTACTTCCTACTCCGTATCCTTGTGGAATACTAGAATCAAAATACATTCCGTTGTTTACATCGCTTTGTAAAACCTCAATATTGAACGTTACCAAATCAGGTTGATCCGTTTGCAATTGCTTTAAATAAGCGACAAACTTCACTAAACTTTGGTTTGATTTTTTAGCTTCTTCTGTCGGATTTTCATCAGACTTTAGTGCGCCTTTGTAAAAATTATATGGAATAGAAAGTCCTTTAGAATCTTGAATGATTCCGTATTCTCCGAAAAGTAATATTTTTGAGTAAAAAAGTGGTCCTTTCATCTTGTTTTAAATATATATTTGATAAAGATATAAAATTATTTTAAATCTTGTGCGCCATTTCCAATTTCATCGCAAATATACTGACCATTTTGACAAAAGCCAACTAATTCGCTCTGAATAAATTGCAACACTTTTTCTTTTACATTCGCAGGATACAAAACGTGCACATTTGCACCAGCATCTAACGTAAAACAAACCGGAGTTTGCGTTTCACTTCTGAACTTCCAAATTTTATTAATAATTTCCAATGTGTTTGGTTTCATTAAAATAAAATATGGCATCGATGTCATCATCATGGCGTGTAAAGTCAAAGCTTCACTTTCTATCAAACTCATAAATTCCGTAACATTTCCTGCTTCTAATAACGTTACAATTTTAGCAATATTGACATGCGCTTGTTCAAATCTTTGTTCGGCAAAAGGATGATTGTGCATTAAATTATGTCCAACCGTACTTGAAACTTGTTTTTCACCTTTATCGACTAACAAAATCGTATCTTGAAAATTATGAAAATTCGAATGAATATTTTCAAATTCTACACCATATATGTCGGAACTATTTTTAATTGTTACATTTTTTCCCCAAGCAACCACATTTCCGATAATACTTCTGCACGCACTTCCAGAACCTAAACGTGCTAAAAAAGAAGCTTTCGCATAAAAATAAGCATCCGTAATTTCAGGTTTTATGGCTTTTTCTAAATTCATAATATTCATCGCAATAGCAGCCATTCCAGAAGCAGAAGACGCAATTCCTGAACTATGAGGAAAGGTATTTCTTGTGTCAATCGTAAAATGATAGTCTTTCAAATACGGGCAATAATTATAAATTCTTTCGAAAAACTTTTGAATTTTTGGTTTAAAATCTTCTTTCGGTTTTCCTTCAAATAACAAATCGAATGAAAAATTATCTTTTTCAACTTTAGATGAAACTACAACCGAAGTAATGGTTTTGCAATTTTTCAACGTAAAACTAATAGAAGGATTTGCAGGAATTTGGTCGCCATTTTCCTTTTTTCCCCAATATTTCACCAAAGCAATATTACTTGGCGCACTCCACGAAAAGGAAGCCGTTTCTATTGAATTATAATTTGAAAGAATGAAGTCTGAATCAGAATACATAAAAAATATTTTTGACAAAGATAGAAAAGGAAGTCGGAAGTCGGAAGTTGGAAGTCGGAACTTTTGAATATCTTTGGATAAAATTTTTAAAATGAAGAAATATCTTAGAATATCATACTGTATAATTATCTGTTTAACTATTGGTTTTTTCTCAGGAAAACTTACACAATCATCCATTACAACTTGGTATCCAACACTTGTGAAACCCGTTTTTAATCCGCCAAATTGGGTTTTTATGCCTGTTTGGACTTTATTATATATTGGAATGGGAATTTCAGCAGGTTTAATTTGGAATGAAATTGAAAACAAACAAAAGGAAGTAAAAATAGCACTACAATATTTTATTCTTCAACTAGGATTAAACGCGTTGTGGTCGTATTTATTTTTCGGACTGAACAACTTATTACTTTCATTGATAGAAATCGTTTTATTACTACTTGTCATTCTAGAATGTTATAAATTATTTAAACCGATTAATCCAATTGCCGCTAAACTCTTTATCCCGTATATCATTTGGGTTTCATTCGCAACTTTATTAACTTTTAGTATATATTATTTAAATAATTTCTAAAAATTTTACATAATTTACTGAATTTTAACTATTTAATTAAAAAAATTCTTATTTTTGAAAGTTAAACTCATAAACTTTCAATTATGGATAATTACATTCAATTTGCATTAATAGGGTTAATTTTTGGAATCGTTGGATATTTAATAGGCAAAATGTCGTCAAAACCAAGTGGTGAAGTTGACGGAAATTTGAAATCAGATTTAGAAAATTGCAAACAAAAAAACACTTCTTTACAAGCTGAAATTGACCGATTAAAACTAAACGTTTCTGAAAAAGCAAACGCTTTCGTAGGAAGCTCAGCTGTTGTAGAATTTGATCCAAAAGCAGCCAAAGCAATTTTTGGAAAAACTATAAAACAAGACGATTTAAAAATAGTTGAAGGTATTGGTCCGAAAATTGAAGAATTATTTAAAACTTCAGGAATTTTAAGTTGGAAAGCATTAGGTGAAACTTCTGTAGATAGATTAAGAGAAATATTAAGTAAAGCTGGAGAAAGATATCAAATTCATGATCCTGGAACATGGTCAAGACAATCCAAGATGGCCTATGAAGGAAAATGGCAAGAATTGAAAGATTGGCAAAGTACGTTAGACGGCGGACGAGAAGTCTAAATTAGATATAAAAAAACCTCGAATTTCTCGAGGTTTTTTTATGTACTTATTATTGATATGTATTAAATATTTTCAGCAACTATAAAACCGCTTGTCCAAGCGTTTTGAAAATTGAATCCGCCAGTAATGGCATCAATATTTACCACTTCACCAGCGAAATATACTTTTGGTAAAATTTTACTTTGCATGGTTTTAAAATTAATTTCTTTTAAATCGATTCCACCAGCCGTTACAAATTCTTCTTTAAAAGTGCTTTTTCCGTTCACTTGAAATTCGGCTTGCGTTAACTGATTCGCCAAACTATTAATTTGCTTATTCGTTACCTCAGCCCATTTGTAATCTAATGCAATATCTGAAGCCGTTACAATATTTTCCCACAAACGTTTCGGAAAATCAAACGGACAAAATTTACCAATTAGTTTTTTATTATTTTCTTCTTTAATTTCTTTTAATTGTTCGACAGCTTCATCAAAAGAAACCTCATCTAACCAATTGACTAGTAAAGCAAAACAATATTTTTTATCAAATAATTCTCTTGCACCCCAAGCAGAAAGTCGTAAAATTCCTGGACCTGAAAGTCCCCAATGTGTAATTAACAATGGTCCTGAAGACGCTAATTTTGAATTCTTTATTTTGATGCTGGCTTGCGCCGAAAGTCCCATTAAATCTTTAATTCGTTTATCAGTAATATTGAACGTAAATAATGATGGAACTGGCGATACAATTTCGTGACCCATTTCGTGCATCATTTCCCAAATTTTAGGATTACTTCCTGTGGCAACTACAATTTTTTCACCCACAAAAACATCATGTTGCGTTTCAATTTTCCATTGTTCGTCTTTATTGAAATATAAAGATTGTACGCTTTGTGATGTCAAAACTTTGATTCCTAATTTTTTCACTTCCTTTTCAAAACAATCAATTATGGTTTGAGAATCATCAGTAACTGGGAACATCCTTCCGTCTTCTTCAATTTTTAATTCGATGCCACGTTTTTCGAACCAATCAATCGTATCTCCAGAACAAAATTGCGAAAATGGTCCTTTTAGTTCTCTTTCGCCACGCGGATAAAACTTCACTAAATCGTTAGGCACGAAACACGCGTGTGTGACATTGCAACGTCCACCACCAGAAATTTTAACCTTAGTTAAGCATTCTTTTCCTCTTTCGAGAATTGCCACACTAAGTTGCGGATTTTTCTCTGCAATATTAATCGCTGCAAAGAAACCGGCTG
>JAZKHI010000127.1:0-39750 GCA_040385445.1 Bacteroidota bacterium
TTACCAACAGAAACTATTTCAGCTTGTGATTCGTATTTTTGGAATGCAAACGGAACGACTTATACAGTTGGTGGAATTTATACTTCAACAGTAAATTGTGTAACAAGAACGTTAGACTTAACAATTACTATAGCTACAATTTCTGGATCTACAACTCAAGTAATTAACGAAGGAGTTGCAACTGATGCTACAATTGAAGATCTTGTTGTTACATCAAACGGAACAGTAACTTGGTTTGCTTCATCTGCAGATGCTGCAGCAAATGTTAATCCATTGGCACTAGGAACTCAATTAGTTGATGGAAATATTTACTACGGAGTAACAAATATTGGTATCTGTAGAAGTGCAACATTAGCTGTAACTGTAACAGTTGTATTAGGAACTTCAAGTTTCGATTTATCTCAATTGAATTACTATCCAAATCCAGTGAAAGATATCTTTAATGTGAAATACAACAAAGAAATTATTTCAGTAGATGTTTATGATTTAACTGGTAGAAAAGTTATTGAAATGAAACCAAATACTTTAGAAGTACAATTAAATATGACAAACTTGTCTAATGCAATGTACATTGTAAGATTACAATCGGTTGATGGAATCACTGAATTGAAAGTTTACAAAAACTAATAAGGTTTAAATAAATTTAAAAACCTCTCCTCTTTAATTAGAGTGAGAGGTTTTTTTATATGATTACTTTCAAGAATTCTTTACAGAAAAATGAATTGTAGTATTTTATTTAGAAGAGAAAATTTCTTTTACAGCTTGTTCGTAAACTCTACTGTTTTGTGCTTTCTTAATTTTCTTAAATGTTTTTTGAGTATCCGGAAATGCTTGTGAAAAGTATTCCCAAAAGCCTAACATTTTCATTCGTATTGGAGTTGGTCCTTGAAGAAAAGCATCGTAAGCCTGATAAATTTCATCATGAAAAGCATTGAAAATTTTAAATCGGTCTTCAGGATATTCAGTTGTGTTATTTTTTATCATGCTTGGTAAAAACGGATCTGCAATTAAACCTCGTCCAATCATGAAATGATCAATACTTGGAAAACGCTCTTGCATTTCTCTGAATTTTTCTACCGAAGTAATATCACCATTATAATATAATTTGTGTTTCGAAACATCTAAACAACGTTGAAACGAATCTAAATCTACTGGACCTTTGTATAATTGTTTTCCAATTCTGGCGTGAATGGCAATGTTTTTTATAGGATATTTTTCTAAAATAGGGAAGACGTCTAAAATTTCTGAAGCATTTTCATAACCCATTCGCATTTTCATCGAAACAATAATGTCTGTTTCACTATGTGCTCGGTCTAAAATATTGTTGATTCTTTCGGTATTACTAATTAATCCAGAACCCATTCCGCATTTGGCAACCATCGGATACGGACAACCTAAATTCCAATTCAATTCTTTATAACCTAACGATTGCACATATTTCGCAACAAACAAAAACTCGTCGGCATCATTTGTAATAACCTGTGGAATAACTTCTAAAGTCGTGTTATTTTCTGGAAGAATATCGCGTTCGTAAGAAGCTTTAATTTCTAATTTTCCGTTCAGTCTGATGTATGGCGAATAGAAAGTATCAATACCACCAAAATGTTTATGAAACGCATTTCGAAATCTGAAATCGGTAAAACCTTGTAAAGGTGAAGATAATAAAGTAATGCTCATGATATATTTGAAAACACAAAGGTAAGGTTTTGTTTTCTAAATAAAATTTCACGCAGATTTAAAGGATTGAAAAGATTTTTAATAGTTTATTTTTGAGAAATAAAACACGAATTTTTACAAAAAACTTTGTGACTTCGAGTCTTCGTGGCTAAAAAAAAAACTATAAATTATCTGAAGCAAACCATTCTGCAAAAGAAGATTCTGTTTCTTGTAGTTTTAAAGAATGCAATTGAATGTCTTTTGGTAAACGCGCTATAATTTTTTTCGCAAAATCAACCACCATATTTTCACTAGTCGGCTGATAATCTACTAAAATTACATGATGACCACGATTTTGAAGTTCTTTTGCCAATTCCACATGAGGTGTATTTTGGTTAAAAACCGTTGCATGATCAAATACATCAACAATGTCTTCTTTTACGATTTTTTTCAAATCAGAAAAATCAATTACCATTCCGTATTTTACATTATTTGTGTCTGTAATTGGCTCACCAATAACGGTTACAGAAAGTTTATAACTATGTCCGTGTACGTTTTTGCATTTGCCATCATAGCCATAAAGTGCATGACCTGTTTCGAAATTAAATTGCTTGGTAATTCTAATTTTACTCATTGTCTGATAATTGAAATGCAAAATTACAAAAATAAACCTATATCTTTGCTTTAAATGTGCAACCGATGGAATTGAATCCGCTTTACGAAACCATAATTACCGATTTATTAGAAAACCAATACGCTGTTTGCGATGCTTTTTTTTCGGAAGAAGCCGTACAAATTATGCGTGCCGAATTGGAAAATAAATTCGAAACTTCCGAGTTTAAGAAATCGGCAATTGGAAATAAATCGGACGAAATTATTAAAGATGAAATTCGTGGCGATTATATTTTTTGGTTGAATGAAGAAGATAAAAATGAAGCTTCAGAAACCTTTTTCAATCAAATAAATGATTTTGTGGCTTATATCAATGCGACTTGTTATTTAGGAATTTCGAACAAAGAATTTCATTATGCCATTTATCCAGAAGGCACTTTTTATAAACGTCATTTGGATGTTTTTAAAAATGATACACGAAGAAAATTATCTATAGTTTGTTATTTAAACGATGAGAATTGGCAACCCGAATTTGGTGGCGAATTAGTCATTTACAAACCTGAGGAGGAAATTAAAATTTACCCATTAAAAGGCAGAGTTGTCATTTTTGAAAGTCAGATTTTAGAACACGAAGTCAAACCGGTTCAAAGAAAAAGATTTAGTATTACGGGTTGGTTGAAAACGAGTTAGGATTTTATCATAGCTTTGTCATGCTGAACTTGTTTCAGCATCTTTTTTATGAGAAGCAAACATCTGGATTTCAGTTCACTTTTTGTCCCGCTATCCGCTATATCTTTTTAAAATTATTTCCTTCGAAAGCCTCAGGCAACAATTTTAAAAAGGATGCCGCTACTATCGGGGCTAGAATTCAGAAGTTGTTTTTAAAAGACTATTTCTTAAACCCTTCCAACGCTTTTTTCGTAAAATCACTCAACACTAATTTTCCTGAAATTTCGGCGCGTTCGTATAATAAAGTGCTCCAATGTGACGTGTTTTGCCACAACACTTGTTTCATTTCTGATAAAGCTTCTGGGTTGTAGCTCGCTAATTGTAAAGCAAATTTTTCTAGTTCTGTATCTAATTCTTCTGGTTGAAGTAATTTGGCAAACAAACCTTTTTCAAAAGCCCAAGTTGCAGGTTTCCATTCGTTTCCAGCTAAAGTTAATTCGCTCATGGCGGTTTGTCCAATTTTTCGGCTAACGGCTGGTTCAATTACAAATGGTCCAATTCCTATAGTTAATTCAGAAAGTTTTACATCGGCTTTTGTAGTAGCTAAAGCATAATCGCAAGCGGCTACAATTCCAACACCACCACCAACGGCTTTACCTTGCACTTTTCCAACAATTAATTTAGAGCAGTTTCGCATGGCATTAATCACATTGGCAAAACCAGAGAAAAATTGTTTTCCGTCTGTTAAGTTGTCAATTTGTAATAATTCGTCAAAAGAAGCGCCAGCGCAAAATGTATTGCCTTCACTTTGTAAAACTATTATGGTTGCGTTTCCATTTTTGTCTAAATCCTCAATCGTTTCCACCAATTGTTGTAATTGTGTACTCGGGAACGAATTTCCAGCAGGGTGAAAAAACGTGATATATCCAATATTATTTTTTACTTCTTGTTTTACGAAAGCTGTCATATTATCTTTTTAAGCTAAAGTGCGATTTAAATTCTTTTTGAACGCCACTTTCTTTATATTCAATTTTAAACCAGTAATCTGTTGAAGGAACTTCTTGGCCGTTATATTTTCCATCCCAACCATTTCCATAGGCATCAATCTGTTTTAATAGTTTTCCATATCGGTCAAAAATGTGAATTTTCGCTTCAAATTCGGCAGTTAAACCTTTAATGTTCCAAGTGTCATTATAGCCATCACCATTTGGTGTGAAATAATTTGGATATGAAATAGTGGTAATTGGATTAGAATATTCTTCTCCACAACCATTAGTATCTCTCACGTAAATTACGTAAATATCATTTTCTAAATTCGTGAAAACTGGACTTGTTTGCCAATTAATTTGGTCTAAACTGTATTCGTAAGTTCCAAATCCACCAACAACAACAGCTTGTATTGTTGATAATCCACTTGCGAAAATTTCTGAAACCAATTGCACTTCTACAGATTCTGGTGCAGAAGAAATTACAATTTCAGTTTGATCTTCTTTTGAACAATTTGTTGTGGTTGTGGTGCCAACATTTGTTACAACAACTTTATAAATTCCATTCGTAGAAGCAATAAAAACCGCATTTTCTTGTCCGCCAGTTGTGTCAGGATTTGTTGGAGTCCAAGTGTATGTGTAAGTTCCTGGAGTAGTTGGAGTGGCATCAATAGCAAAATTTCCAACACCAGTTCCTGGCTGTACACATAAAACTTCTAATCCTGGAATATCAAAATCTGGTAAAGGGTTTACTTGTAAATCAACATATTGTCCTAAACCAACACAAGCGTTATTAATATTGCTATCAATTCTTACCCAAATGTTTTGAAGATCTGGAGTGATGTTTCTGTATCCATCAGGATCTGTAGTGTCAATCGGATTTAATTCGGCTAAAGCATTGGCTTGACTTTCATAATAAGTAACAATTAAATTCTGATTACCAGGGAATAAAGCCAAAATATTATTCGTAGCAGTTGTAAAATAAAAATAATCTATTCCGTCACCATCTGGATCATTTAAGTCAATAAAATCATCACATTCTTCCAATTTAATTTTTTGAAATGTTGCAGGAATCTGAGTAGCCGATACCACTAAATTCACTTGAGAAGTTCTAATACATCCGTTTTCATTTTCGATACGAGCCCAAACTATACCGTTATTTGGAGAGTTGTAAGCCGTTTCGTTTGTAATTTGACCAACATCACCTTGAGCATTAATTGGAGAGGCATAATATTTAAAAGTTAAATTACTTTGATTAGATATTATGCTATTTGCTTCTGTTAAATTAAAATCAGAAATCGCATCAGTATCATCATCACATTGTCTTAAAGTAACTGTATTGTTTACAATTGGTAATGGAGTAACCACTGCGTTAAAACTTGCAGTTACGTAACAATTTGTAAGGCTATTGAACAAACGCACATAAATTGTTTCATCAGAACCTGTATAAGTAGTAATTGCATTAGTTCCTGAATTAGCTTCATTTTGTAATAAATGATAAGTAACGTTTGCATTAGTTTGCCCGTTTAAAATCTCTGTTGTCTTTGCTGTTAAATTAAATGTAGTTTGGCCATTAGTATCATTTCCGTCGCTTCCATTATCACAAATTTTTAAATCGGTAATTGGTAATATGGTTGGAATATCATAATTGTTTACAGTTACTGTTGAAGATAGTTCTGGACAAACGCCACTTGCAGGAATCGTGTATGTATATGCACCACTTGTGTCAACTGCTGGATCAAAAATACCAGTTCCACTAGTTAAAGTTGGTAACCAAGTTCCGCCAGTGGTAACTCCAGTTCCAAGTAATGAAAACAAGTCAAATGAAACGTCATTTTTACACGTGTTTTTTGTAGTACTTGTTCCAATATTATTAGCTTGTTCAATGGTAACTGTCACAGGTATATTAAGGTTTACAGGAGAAGAATTACAACTTTTTGTAAAAGAATAAATGTAAACTCCCGCAATATTTATGTTTGGATCAAAAACATTTCCAGCTAAAGGGGCGCCGCCAGTTGGTAATGTCCATGTTCCTCCAGGACCAGGATTTCCATTAATAGCATCAAATAAGTTTGTTGTTGTTGATGAACAAACAGTAACATCAGTAGGTTGAGGAGCACTACCAAATCCTGAGTAATAACCTGCATAACCTGCATTTCCACTTGAGCCAAAAACACCAACAGCTAAAGGTCCCGTTGAAACTACACTCACATTACCAGAATATCCGGAAATTCTATAAGTAACCCAATCTACATTTCCTAAAACGCTTTGTGCTTGTGCGGTACTAATTGGTGTGCCATTAATTGTTATTGTCGCATTAGAATATGTTAATATCATTAAGTCAGAATTGTAAGTATTTGCTCCAATTTCATCAATGGCAGGCAAATAAACTGATTCTTGAAAAAAGCAACTTAATGGCGGAATAAAGTTTAATCCAGAAGTTGGACTTGCAGGTGCGCCTCCAATTAATTGATAAGCAAAAACAGGCTTAGATGATTTTATATAAATATTTTGGTTATCTGGGTCAATTCCTTGATAATCCGAATTAGGAACTAAATAATAATCTCCAGCGTTTAATGTTATTGCTGCAACTGGATTTCCATTTACAAAAATTTGTGTGTTATCTTCATCAGCAATTATTAAAGGTGCTTCCATATCCGCTAAACCATTTCCTTCAATAAATATATACTCTGTTCCAATTTGAGAAGAAGAAACAATTTGGTCCAATGTAAAATCAGATCCGCTCCCAGTTACTCCACCAGTAGCATTTCCAGTGTTAACAGCAACAGGTTTTGTTGAAGTTAATGACGCACCAATAAAACCAGTCCAATTATTAAAGTTATCGGTATAACCACTAAACACAATTGATTCACCTTCGTTTAAAACAAATGTTTGAGTGTCGTCTGTAATTAAACCAGCTCCAGAAACAAATTCCACATCTACATTATAATCAGATAAAGTAATAGAAGTATTGTCTTCAGTTGCCATAACACTTGATACGAAATTTCTAATTGAAACTTCCCCGCCTTGTGGCGTACTACCTAATCTGAAATCAGTTCCTATTCCTGGTCTACCTTTTGAAATTAATGTTTCAGCATGGTTTGAGTGTCTCATTCTAAAACTTACATAAAAATCTTTTGTACCTTCTAAAATTAAACCTTTATCACTTTGAACAATATTAACATCATTAATATCTAAAAACATTTCCGTAGGTTGTCCATTTCCAATAGTAATGATAACAGGATTGGTTTGAGAGATTGTGAATGGAGAGCCCGGAATAGGAGTTCCATTACCAGTTGTTACATTTACTTGAAAAGCCGTAACTTCTGCAGTTGAAACATATAAATAATGATCTTCAATAGCAGCTTGATCTCTAGAATGTAATGGTGGTAACCAATGCTTATTACTCAATTGAGCATGGTTAGTAAAATACGTTAAAAGGGTAATTAGTAGGAGTAGTTTTTTCATTACTTGTAATTATGGACAACAAATTTATTCTATTTAAGTTAAATTCAAATTTTTTTAAAACAAAAAGGTGCTAAAAAGCACCTTTTTTTAACATATTTTTAAGGATATTATAAATTTTCTTGAAATGTTTGAGTAATATTTGGTTTTACACCTCTCACATTTATTGCTTTACCAGATGCATCCATTACAAAAGCCACAAAACTAATTTTAGTCACATTTGAAATATTTGATGGCATAGCTATTGAAAAATTCTTAGTTATTGTAGCTCCATTGCTTGTTCCTGTTAACGCATCTCCATTAACTAAATCTGTTAAACAAGTTCTTAACACATGGTTGTGCTCCATATTAGGAATTGGATTTTGACCACCATAAAATGAAGTTTCATTAACTTGGTTGTATAATAAACCATCTTCCAAAATATAAACTACTAGTTTTAAATCAGAAAAATTTTCAACAAATTTTATGTTCACATCTAAGTTGATGTTTCCTGCTGTAACTGTTGAATTTAAAGCTATTCCTAAATCTGCATTTGGCTTTATTTGGTTTTTAACTTCTGTTGTTGCAATTTCATTATCCCACAATGTTTTTCTATTTAACATGGCCGTTGGATAACCAGAAACTCCAATTGTTTGTTCCAATGCAGCTGCAGGAAAACTAAAAGGATCTGTGTAACTAGCTACACTTCTATGAATAGACACTGGATATGCATCAAGACCTTCACTTTCAACACCATCTAATCCATATAAAACTCGTGGACAAAATTGACACCAAGTTCCAGTGTAATCTTCAATTAAAACATTTTTTAAAAATTTACCTGCAATAGGCTGTTCAATAACGGTAGTATTCACAGATTTGTCTTCCCAATCGTCGGAGATACAAGACAGATTCATTAGGCTTAAAAATGAAGCTGCAATTAGTAGTGTTTTTTTCATAGTGTTGTGTTTTTCAGTAGTTTGGTATGAAAATTATGTTGCAAACATAAAAAAAAATTTTTTATAATGATGGAAATATCTTTTATTTGCTGACAACAAACACACAACTAACCATGAAAAAACTAATTTTAACTCTAATGCTGTCTGTTTCAGCATTAGGATTCTCACAGAAAAAAATTCCTACTTTAACACTCAAAAATTTAGAAGGTACTACTGTCTCTACAACTCAAGATTACAATGAAAAAGACAAAATTTATATGTTTTGTTTTTGGGCAACTTGGTGTGCTCCATGTATTCAAGAATTAGATGCAATTAGTGATGTTTATGAAGATTGGAAATCACAACTTAATGTGGAAGTTATTGCCGTTTCAATTGACGACGCAAGAACGAACAAAAGAGTAAAACCATTAGTAAATGGTAAAGGTTGGGATTATTCTATTCTTTTAGATATCAATCAAGATTTTAAAAGAAGTTTAGGTATTTCAAATCCTCCATACATTGCTGTTGTAAAAAATGGAGAAATTGTTTTTACTCAAAACGGGCATACTCCTGGAAGCGAAAATCACTTACTTGAACAGTTAAAAGCATTGAAATAATGAATAAATTATTAACCTACGCTTTTTTATTTTCATCCGTATTTGCATTTTCCCAAGAAGCAGATTCTACCAAAACAAAATTAAAAATTTCAGGAAGTTATGAAGGTAACGGACAATGGTATACCAACGATAAAAACAGAGAAATTAATCATGATTCTGTTCCATCAAGATCCAATAACTATTTAAATCTTAATTTCAATTACGGAAAATTTACCGTTGGAACTCAAATTGAATCCTACACTAACGAGGCATTGCTAAATTTTAATCCTAAATTTAAAGGGACTGATTTCGCAACTTACTACGCCAATTACAAAAGCAAAAAACTAGATGTTACTTTAGGTCATTATTACATTCAGTTTGGAAGTGGTTTGGCACTAAGAACTTGGGAAGACAGAGCTTTAGGTATAAATAACGCTTTACGAGGCGGAAAAATTGTTTATTCTCCAACTGACGATGTTACTTTAACTGCTTTGTATGGTAGAATAAGAACCGGTTTTGATGTGGCTAATGGCGATGTTTATGGTTTTAATACCGATATTAATTTAGGAAAGTTAATTCAACTTAAAGCTGTTGATTTGAAATATGGTTTCAGTGCTGTGAGTAGATTTGAAGAACTACCTGAAACGGTAGAAAATTTTGAAGAATTCACTAATTTATTTTCAAACCGATTTGAAATCGGATTTAAAAACTATTATGTAAATACAGAATATGTTTTTAAAACGCGTGATGCCATAATTAAACAAGGAAATCTTGATAACGACTTCGCTAAAGAAGGAAGTGCCTTATTAGTAAATTTCGGATATTCTAAAAAAGGATTGGGTTTTGATGCCAATTTAAGACGTGTGGAAAACATGCAATTATTAGCTCAAAGACAACCAGATAGTTATCCAGCACTTTCAAGTACAAGTATCAATTTTAATGATAAAATATTAAATTTTGTGCCGAGTTTAACCAAACAACATCACTCAAATTTAGCTAATATTTACGTATACCAAGCACAATTTCAAGTGGTTATGGATCAATCTACAGAAGTTAATAAATTTGGAGAAATTGGTGGACAATTTGACTTTTTCTACGACTTTAAAAAAGGCTCAACTCTTGGTGGAAAATACGGAACAAAAGTAAATCTTAACGTTTCTTCTTGGTTCAATTTGAAAGCAAAATATAGATATACAAACAACGCTGGAGAAGACATTCCAAATTACCAAACAGAATTGTTTGGTGCTAACGAAAAATACTTTTCAGATTATAATATTGAAATCACTAAAAAAGTATCAAGTAATTTCAGAACAGCTTTTACTTACATCAATCAATATTTCAACAACAAACAAATTCAAGGAATTTTCAATGAATATGTTGTGAATTCTCATACTGTTTTTTCAGAATCAACTTACCAATTATCAGGTACAAGATCAATCACTTTTGGTTTAGAACACATGTGGGCTGATAATGATAGAAAAAATTGGGCTGGTGGAAATATTGAATACAATCACAATGAAAATTGGTCCATATTTGCAATGGATATGTACAATTACGGATTTGATGAAGACACGCATACGATTAGTGAAACCGATTTGTTCGACATTCATTTTTATAACTTCGGTACAGCCTACAAAAAAGGAAGTACACGAATTGCTTTAAATTATGGGCGCCAACGCGGTGGATTAGTTTGTGCAGGTGGAGTTTGCCGATTTGTGCCTCCAAGTACAGGTTTAGGAATTCAAATTTCTACATCATTCTAAAAAAATAAATACAATATTTTAAAATCCTGGTTAGTTTTCTAATCGGGATTTTTTATTTTAGAAAAACGCTCGCAACTGAATGGTTCCAGTATGAACCGTTTTACTGGTTTCCGATTTTCGGCCGTTATAATTTATCGAAACATCTAAAAATTGTGTAATGTTCTTTTGAAATAAAAGCTGCCAAGTAGTATTTTTTCCATTTTGTAAACCTTCTAATAACTGAAAACCAACTGGCGAAGAAGCGCTTCCTGTAAAATCGTTATTGATGTAAGTGAAAATTCCATTCAAAGTAAATCCTTTTTCGGTATTCCAATTGAAAGAAGTTCCAAACTGATTTTGTTTCAAACTTTCTAAACTACCAATCGTATTTTCTTTCGTGCTGTTTTCGTAAAAAACATCCCAACTTGCATTTTTAGAGAAAATATATGACACTTTCGGAGCAATTTCTAAACCATCAATATTAAAATTTCTACTGGCATAACTATCCGAAATACTTTCTGAATTTGAAGTATTGGATTGCAATTGAAACAACCAAAACTTTTTTACCAAATGCACATATTGCACTTGATGACTTTTAAGATAATTTTCTTGACTTCCGAAATTTAATAAGTTTTTTAACGAACTAGAATTGTACGTATACGTCACCGAATTTCTTTGTTTTCCTTTATGGAAAAAGATACTATTTCTGAAATTATTGTTCAAACCAATTAAATCCTCTTCGTTTTTTGAAAACGGATTCCACTCAAAAGAATTAGAGTTTCGAGCTACTTTTTTATCAATAATTAAAGAAGTTTGATTGTAAAAATTCGATAAAAACTTCTTAAATCCGGCTTCGTTTTGCCACGCATTTCCATTAAAAGTTAGTGTTTGACTCAACTTGTTTTGATAGGTTCTGATAAACGTTTGATTCGGCAAAAAGACTTTCACATATTTGGCTAAATCTGGAAACGTAGCAATTTCAAATTCCTGTAATTCCTGAACATTATTGTTGTTGTAATCGTTCCACATATATACGCCTCTGCCTGGATCAACTTCTAAATAGGTAAATTCTTGTTGGGCAATACTTCCCGAATTATTTTCATAAAAAGTAGTGGTTTGTATTAGCTGATTAAAGAACGAATCGGAATAATTTAATCTCGAATTTATGGATGGTTCCGTAGCACGATTATCGGCAAACTTCAATGTTCTATAATTGATGAAAATACTTAAATTTCGTCTGTCATTTTTAATTAATTGCGATTTCAAATAGGTTGAAAAAGATGAATTCACTCGTTTTAAAACATTGTTTTGAACACTATCGTTTTGTCGGACTAAATACCCAATTTCAGTAAAAACACTTGTAGAATCGCCACGACCAATGAAGTTTCCAAATTCAGAAAAACGCTGACTAATAGCACTCAAAAGTTGGGTTTGTTTAGTGATTTCTTTGCTGTTTTCACTTCTTAAACTTCCGCCAATATAATTTTTCTTAAAATGATATTTTGCGATATTCTGATTTCTGAAAAATTCGGTTTTACTTAAATCACTTTGACTATTCATCAAACTGGTATTGGTTTGAAAAACTACCGATTTGTTTTTTGCAATGGCTTGAAAAGTATGTTTGTTTCCAGAAAAATTCGTAGAATAATCTAGTTTCTCAAATTGATATTTCCCGAAAGTTTTCCATTTTACAGAATCTTTTTGAATCGAATTAAATTGAAATCCACCTACAATTAAAACCTGATTTCCTAACGGATTGGTAATGTTCCAATCGCGGTTAAATTCAATATTATACAAACGCTCAATCGGTTTAAAATTTTCTTGAATGTAATTGATGTTCGCAAAAGATTGCACATTAATTCCTTTGGAAAATAATTGTTGCTTGATATTTAATTTAGAAGCAATCCCTTGATTATTGGCGTCATCAATGCCAGAAAATAAATTTTTATCATTGTTAGAAATCGCAATTTCCGTTTCAATTTCTGTTTTTTCGGATGGCGAATATTTACTCACAATCGTAGCAATTTGTATTTTGGTTGGCGCAATTAATCTTACAATTGGTTCGTAATTTCCTTGCGGAATTCCAGCAATTGGCGCCACATATTCGTAAATTTTTCCAATCGTATTGTTACTTGCTAAAACGTAATTTCCCAAATTATTTCCCACGAAAGTAAACTTTACTTGGTATAAAGTTAGCGTTTGATCGGTTGAAAATTCAAAAATTTCATCTAAACCAATAATTGTTTTTTTATACAAAATTTTATTTTCAGAATAGGTGTCTTCATAGGCTGAAGGCGCATTCATTAAAGCGGCATCATCACCAGCAGTTTGTAAAATTTGCACTTGTTCTTCTGATAAACTTTGTTGTAAAGGCTGATTTTTCACATCATTTTCTGAATACACATACGCGCCAATACTAAATTTATCCCTTTCGTGATTGAATCCACCATAACTTAAAAACCGCGTAAAATTTCTATCCGAGTATTGATATTCCATTACAATTCGCATTTCGGAAGTAATTGGAAAAGTTGCGTTGAAAATAATTTCTCCGGCGTTATAATCAATAATGTAATCTTTGTTTTCGCCACGTTCTTTCAAAATTCCATTCACATAAACACGTTCCGAACCTGAAATAATTAGCACATACAATTCGCCACTATTTCCACGTAATTTATACGGACCTTGATTGCCTTCTTGACCTGTGAAATTGCTTCGGGCGTATTGTCCACGCACCAAGGAAGCAGCAAAAAACAAATCGTTTTTATTCGTATTTCCCCAATTAAAATGTGATGACAAACCTTGTACTTTCTTATTGAAATTTAAAAAAGAAGTTTTTCTGTTTTCTAAAAACAAATCACCCGCACGAATGTTCCAGTTTTTGGAAGAAAGTTCAATAAATATTTGGTCGAATTCATCTAATTTTTGAGAATAACCGCCTTCTTGCAACGGAATATTACTGTCTTGAATAGATGCTTTTAACGTGATATTATCTGATAATTTTCCAGAAATTTGTAAATCTAAATTCGAATTTAAAACCGTATTCTGATTGTTTCCAACCGTAATTCCACGAGAAATACTTCCATTCGTTTGTAAACCATTGAATACAGAAATTGGTTTTTTATTGTTTTCCGTAAAGGTTAATAAGCGTCCATTTTCATTCGGAACTATTTTTTTTTCGTCGTAAATGGTGTAGGTTTTAGTTAAGAAATTCGGCAGTTGGTAATATTCCACTTTTACCGAATCTTGAAATTCTTTTTTGAAAATCAGCTTTTTGGTTTGATAATTGAAGGAATAAAAAGACGTGTCAATTTCCTGATTATTAAAGTTATAGATTTTAAATGAATTCGGATTTAACGCTAACGTATCAATTTGAACGGCATCCTTTGTATAAGCCAATTTTTTACTTTTGAACGCTTGATTTTTCTCCTGACCAAAGCCAACAGAAAACAAGCATAAAAATAAAAAAAGAAATAGGTGTTTATACATAGGGTAAAAGTACTGATATTTGTATAAACGAGAAAATTTTGGTTTTTGTATACAATTCTATTTCGTTAATTTCGTTATATAAAGGAATGTTTCAAAAATCAACACGTAACATTTCGCACAAAACACACACAAATTATAAAATATATAATGACATGAAAAAACAACTTTCTATTCTATTTTTATTTCTTTCAGTAGCTACATTTGCTCAAGAAATTAGATTTGCTCGTATTGATAGTTTATTAAATTATTTAAACGAAAACGATAAATTCATGGGTTCACTTTGTATCAGACAAGGTGATGAGGTCGTTTTTAAGGAAGCTTATGGTTATTCTGAAGCAACAAAAGGTGTTAGAGCAAATGGTGGAACGAAATACAAAATTGGTTCTGTCAGCAAAACGTTTACCGCTACCATGATTATGCAATTGGTGGAAGAAAAAAAGATTTTGTTAACGACAAAATTAAGTAGATTTTTCCCTAAAATTGAAAATGCAGATAAAATAACAATCGAACATTTGTTATACCAAAGAACAGGAATTAGAGATTATGCTAATGCAGATGCGACGCTAACTGATGTTTTGGGGAAGCCAAATATTAAAGAGTTAGTGTTGAAGAAAATAGAAAATTATACTTCACTATTTGAACCAGATACCAAACATGAATACAGTAATTCTAATTATTTTGTTTTAGGATTAATTATTGAAAAAGTAACCAAAAAAACCTATACGGATAATTTAAAAAATAGAATTACCGATAAGTTAGGTTTAAAGAATACGTATTACACCAACGGAAAAACGGATGTTTCCAAAAGAGAAAGTTATTCATATACTTTTAATGGTGAATATTGGGATAAAATTGAAGAATGGAATAACGATATCGCTTTTTCATCTGGCGGAATAATTTCTACACCAGAAGATTTAACGAAATTTATTCGTGAACTTTTTAAAGGAAGTTTGGTAACATTACCATCTGTTGAATTGATGAAAACATTGAAAGATACTTACGGAATGGCTTTAATTCGTTTCCCTTTTGGAGAAAGAAAGTTTTTTGGTCATAACGGAAAAATTGAAGGTTTTGCTTCATCAATGGGTTATTATGAAAAAGATGATGTGTCGATTTCATTAATTATAAACGGTGAAAATTATAGTCAAAATGACATTATGATTGGAATTTTAAGCATTTACTACAAATTACCTTATCCATTTCCAAATTTCGCTAAGTTAGATGCCGAATTAATTAAAAAATATTCTGGAAATTACGCTTCAAAAGATATTCCACTAAAAATTAATGTTTTCGAAAAAGAAGGAAATTTATTGGCGCAAGCTACTGGCCAACCTAGTTTTCCATTAACTTATTCTAGCGATGATGTTTTTGTTTTTGCGGAAGCTGGAATTGAAATTGAGTTTACCTCCAACACAACTTTCGTTTTGAAACAAGGTGGCAAAAAATTTAATTTTACGAAAGAATAGAAATCTTTATCTTAGCCAATTAATTTATCAAAATGAAATATTACATAATAGCTGGCGAAGCTTCAGGTGATTTACACGGTTCCAACTTAATGAAGTCCATTTTAGCGAAAGATCCAACTGCCGAAATTCGTTTTTGGGGTGGCGATTTGATGCAAAGTGTAGGCGGAACTTTAGTGAAGCATTACCGCGATTTAGCTTTTATGGGTTTTGCCGAAGTGATTATGAATTTGCGAACCATTTTAGGTAATATTTCGGTTTGTAAAAAAGACATTTTGGAGTTTCAACCGGATACTTTAATTTACATTGATTATCCCGGATTTAATATGAGAATTGCGAAATGGGCTAAGAAATTAGGGATTCAAAATCAATATTATATTTCTCCTCAAATTTGGGCTTGGAAAGAAAATCGTATCAAGGAAATTAAACGCGACATGGATAAAATGTACGTGATTTTACCTTTCGAAAAAGATTTCTACGAGAAAAAACATAATTTTCCAGTTGAATTTGTGGGTCATCCATTAATTGATGCGATTTCGAATAGAGAAAAAACTACTTTTGAGAAATTCACAATTGAAAATAAGTTATCTCAAAAACCAATTATTGCTTTATTACCTGGAAGCAGAAAACAAGAAATTGAAAAAATGCTTTCTATTATGCTTTCTGTGGTGGATAAATTTTCGGATTATCAGTTTGTAATTGCTGGCGCACCAAGTCAAGAATATGAATTTTACAAACAATTTCTAACGACTGAAAATGTAAAATTCGTAAGCAATAAAACCTACGATTTACTAAGTGTTTCTCACGCAGCATTAGTCACTTCTGGAACAGCGACATTAGAAACCGCTTTGTTCAAAGTGCCACAAATTGTGTGTTATAAAGCGAATAGAATTTCTTATGAAATTGCCAAACGCATCATCACGCTGAAATTTATTTCTTTGGTGAATTTAATTATGGATAAAGAAGTGGTGAGAGAATTAATTCAAAGAGAACTCAATACTAAAAATTTAGAATTGGAATTAAATAAGATCATTTCAGGAAATCAAAGAGCAAAAATTTTATCAGAATACGAAGTTTTAGAACAAAAATTAGGAGGAAAAGGCGCCAGTGAAAAAACCGCCGAATTCATCATAAGTGCCATAAAAAAATAATTTTGTAAATTCGCAGCCATTAAAACATTAAAAATTTGAAAAATTCTATTTATATATTCTTACTAACTATCTTTTTATATAGTTGTAAATCAGTACAAAAACCAACAATTATTACGTCAAAAAATGATGCTGTAAAAGTTGGAGCATATTCTTATACAGAAAAACAAGGTTTAGATAAACCTGCAAAACCAACAAAAAAAGAATTAAAAGCTATTGAGAAAGCTAAAAAAATTGCTTTTAATGATAGTGTGGAAAAATCTAAAATTAAAGTGGTGGTTGAAGAAGAAACACCACAAGATTTTACTCCAACTTTTGAAGTTTCCGATTATATCAAAATCCAAGTTTTAAACGTAGCTGCAGAAAGTTTAGGTTCGCCATATAGAGGTGGAGGAACCACTCCAGCTGGTTTTGATTGTTCTGGATTTGTAAATTATACGTTGAGTCAGTTTGATATTGAATTACCAAGAAGTTCTGCAGAAATGTCGCATACTGGTAAACGTATCTTAAAAGCGGAAGCTAAAGCTGGCGATTTAATTTTCTTTAATACGAGTGGAGGCGGAGTAAGTCATGTTGGTATTGTGACTGAAAATACAGAAGGAATTATAAAGTTTATTCATTCCTCAACCAGTAGCGGTGTTATTTATTCTTCAACTGCGGAAAATTATTATGCGAGAACATTCGTGGGTGTAAACAGGATTCTTGAATAATATCACATGAAATTTATTAAGTTTCCAATTGCGCCTGTTCTTTTCGGTTTTACTATTGGAATTTTAACGCAGAATTTCTTTAATTTTTATATTAGTTCTATTCTATTTGGAGTGTTTTTTAGCATAATTGGTTTTGGATTTACTTACTTTTTGAATGTAAAAAAGAAATTTCAAAGTTATTTTTTTGAAAGCTTCGTGCTGATTTCAAGTCTTTCTTTTGGAATGTTTTCGACTTATTTACATCAAGAAATTAATTCGGAAAACCACTTTTCAAACTACACTTCAGAGAAAAATATCGTTCAAGGAATTGTTTCTGAAAAATTAAAATCTACTGTTTATTACGATAAGTTTATACTGAAAACGACTTCCGTAAATGAGCAAAAATGTGTTGGAAAATTTATTTTTTATGTTTCGAAAAAGGCTAGAAAAGAAATAGAAATTGGAAATAAAATCAAGTTGTTTCAAACGCCGAAAACACTTCAAAATTCTTTTAATCCACATCAGTTTGATTATTCGAAATATTTACAAAATCAGAATGTTTTTCATGAAGTAAAAGGCAAAGAAACTGATTTTATTGAAGTTTCTGCCGATACTAATTTCTATCATTATATCAATTTTATCAAGGCGAAATTATTAAAAAGCTATTCCGTTGAAAGTTTTAAATCGGACAATTATAATTTATTGATGGCGTTGCTTTTTGGCGAAAAAACCGAATTGTCAAAAGAGTTGAGTAGCAATTATACACAAGCCGGAATTATTCATATTTTGGCGATTTCAGGTTTACATATTGCTTTAATTTATGCAATTATTTTGTGGTTAACCAAACCTTTACAACGATTGAAAAAAGGAAAAGTGTACATCTTTTTAATTTCCTTAAGTGTGTTGTGGTTTTATGCCATTTTAGCCGGATTTTCTGCTTCGATTGTTCGTGCAGCGGTAATGTTTTCTGTAATTGCTTTAGCGAAAATTTTAAATCGAGAAACCAATATTTATAATTCATTGGCATTATCTGCTATGATTTTGTTGTTGTACAATCCAAATTATCTGTTTGATGTAGGTTTTCAATTGAGTTATGCTGCCGTTTTGAGTATTGTTATTTTTCAACCTTTTGTTCGGAAATATAGTTATTCGAAATATTATGTGGTAAGAGAAACGAAGTCGTTATTGTTGATTTCATTCGTCGCGCAAATTGGTGTATTGCCTTTGACTTTGTATTATTTCGGGCAATTTCCTTTGTTATTTTTAGTGGCGAATTTAATAGCGATTCCGCTTTCGAGTGTAATTTTGGTTTTAGGATTGGTATTAATCCCGTTCAATTTCTTACTTCCAAAAGTTGCGGTTTATTTAAGTGTTTTAGTGAATTTCTTAATTGATTTAATGAATAATTTCACCGCTTGGATGGTGCAATTTGATAGTTTTATAATTAGAAACATTACTTTTCATGAAGTTTTAATTGTGCTGATGTATGTTATAATTGGTTGTGTGGTTTACTTTGTTTACCATCCAAAAATTAAAAATTTAAGTCCAATTTTAGCTGCTGTTTTGTTATTTCAAATGGGTTATTTCTTTCTGAATGCTACTGAAAAAAACAATCATGAATTTGTGATTTTCAATGTGATGAAACACAATCTTTTTGTGGAAACTAAAAATAATATTTCTGTTTTTTATACGGATGATTTGGCAAAATCGAAACAAACTATTGAGGCTTATTCTCGTGGAAAATTCGTAAAAAAATATCACGTTGAACCTGTGAGAAATGTATTTTCTTTTAAGAAAACGATACTTTGTATTGATAGTTTAGGCGTGTTTAACACGAAACAAAAACCCGAAATTGTGGTATTAACACAATCGCCAAAAATTAATTTGAAACGATTGATTTCGACAATCAAACCACAACAAATAATTGCGGATGGATCTAATTATAAAAGTTATATTAAACTTTGGAAGGCCACTTGTGAGCAAGAAAAAATCCCTTTTCATGCCACTGCCGAAAAGGGATTTTATAGATTAAATTAATCTTTATTTTTTTGGTAAATACGTATTAGCATTTGTGATCCAAGTTGTTGCTGATTTGTCATATCCTAACGAACCTAAACCTTGTAAGTTTACTTTTGCATCTTCACCTTTCACTGGATTTACGAACCAAACTGTAGGATATCCTCTAATTCCAAAAGTTTGTGCCAATTGTGCATTTTGCATTTTTATTGCATTATCTTGAGGTGTGCTTCTTGGAAAATCTAATTCCACTAAAATTACATTTTGAGTTGCCCAAGTTGCAAATTCATTCGTTTTTAAAACATCTCTTTGTAATTTAATACACCAACCACACCAATCAGAACCTGTGAAAAATAATAACAAAGGTTTGTTTTCTTTTAAAGAAGCTTCAGTAGCTTTATTCATGTCAGTATACCAATTTAAGTCTTGCGCTTGCGCTACAAATCCGCTAATTAAAAATGCGAATACTAAAATCATTTTTTTCATAAATTCGGTCTTAAAATTATTTTACAAATATATACAAATAGTATGCCTAATTGCAAGTTACTTAACATCTTGCATTAATTTTTTAACTAATGGAGAAATTGCAATTAAAACAACTCCAGCAATTAAGGCGTAAATGGCTAATTGTTGATACCCATCAGTATACGTTATTAATTTTTCTGTTTTTGAGGCGTTTTCATTTGCACTTGACATCCCAGCTCCTAAAATTCCTGCTGCATATTGACCATAAGCACTGGCTAAAAACCACATTCCCATCATTACACCTTGTAGTTTTAATGGCGAAAGTTTGGTCATTATTGAAAGTCCAATTGGTGATAAACAAAGTTCTCCAAATGTAATTACAAAATAGGCTAAAGTGAATATTTCTAGTGAAGTCATTCCGTTAGCATCTGCAAAAAATCGAGTAAAATAAAAGGTGTAAAATGCTAAAGCTAAAAACAAAAATCCTAAACCAAATTTAACAACAGTATTAGGTTCTGATTTTCTTGAATTTAACCAAATCCACACTAAACCTAAAAGCGGTGCAAAAATGATAACAAACAAAGAATTAGCTGCGTTGTTTACTCCGTTTGGATCTAAATTAATACCTAAAATATCATTGTCTAAATTGTTAGCAGCAAACAAACTTAATGAGCCACCACTTTGTTCGAAAAATGCCCAAAATAAAATAGAAAAAAGAATGAATACCATTGCGGCAAGTAGTTTCTTGTTTTCTTGAAT
This sequence comes from Bacteroidota bacterium, assembly GCA_040385445.1. GTDB lineage: Bacteria > Bacteroidota > Bacteroidia > Flavobacteriales > Flavobacteriaceae > Flavobacterium. The sequence goes on from JAZKHI010000127.1 coordinate 20,667, forward strand.
GGAAAAATTCCGCATTTCATAAACCAAATATAATAAGGTAATTGGTCCGATGGTGTACATGAAATAGTCTGTATATTCAGGGTTAGAAACCATTGCCATGATTAACGGAATGGCTACTATTGTCCCAATATATGTGGCGTACTCATATAATTTTCTTTTAGAATCTTGCAAATGAGATAAAGGCGAAAGTCCAATATTGGCTAAGCTTTTTTGAGTAAATAAGAATGTAACCAAACTAATTGTCATCACAATTCCAGCTAAGCCAAAAGCGATATTCCATGAGTAGTTTTTCCCTAAATAAATACAAGCATAACCTCCTAATAGCGCTCCAATGTTTATACCTGAATAGAATAATGAAAAACCGGCATCTCTTCTTGCGTCATTAGCTTTGTATAAAGTTCCAACCATTGTAGAAATATTAGGTTTGAAAAAACCTGTTCCAATTACGGTAAATGAAATTCCTAGGAAAAAGAATTCTTTTGGGTCAATTGCTAAAATGGCACTTCCAACAATCATCATAATTCCGCCCCAAAATAAAGATTTTCTATATCCTAAAATTTTATCAGCGAATAATCCACCAACAAAAGTAAAAGCATACACAAAAGCTTGAGTAGCTCCATATTGTAAATTAGCATCCTTTTCGTTCATCAATAATTGATTCACCATAAAGAAGGTAAGCATTCCACGCATTCCGTAAAAACAGAAACGTTCCCACATTTCTGAAAAAAACAAATACCACAATTGTTTTGGGTATTTGCCTTTAAAGTCTTGAATTTCTTCTATCGTTTGCATACTAGTTGATTCCGTGATCTTTCATTACTTTATTTAAATTTTTCACTAATGCAAACATCAATACAGTTGCAAACATTAATAATCCGAAGTTCACCCAAAAGAAATTGGCTTTGTCGTCATAAGTGTCCCACATACTTGCTAAAACACCTGATAATTTATTTCCGATTGAAGTTGATAAAAACCAACCACCCATCATTAATGCAGTAATGTTTTTTGGTGATAATTTTGATACGATCGATAATCCCATCGGACTTAGAAATAGTTCTCCAATTGTTATAATTCCGTAATTGGCCACTAGCCACCAAACCGAAACTTTTTCTGTTCCATTATTTCCAATATGAACTGCGGCTACCATTACTAAAACGGATAAAGCCGAGATTAATAATCCAAATGCAATTTTGGTTGGTGTAGAAGGTTCTTTTTTTCTGCTTCTTAAGAAAGTAAAAAACGCCACTATTAGAGGTGTTAAAATAATTACCCAACCTGGATTTATAGATTGACTTATGCTAGTTGCCCAAACTGAAATTGTTTCCCCTTCTTGTGGTAAGGTTTCTTTAGATGAATTTCTGAAATAAACAGGATAATCCACTACTTTTTTAACTTCTCCATTTTCTTTTTGAAGTCGGAAACTTGAATCATATAATTCAGTAGAATCTTTTGAATATTTTAACTCTTTAGATTGTACTAATTTTTTAAATACTTGCTCCGTTGTACCAGTAACTTGTCTATCGGTATATCTATCCGCCCAAGTGGTTAATGCCGAACCATTCAATTTAAAAACAGCCCAAAATAAAATTACCACAGCAAAAATAGAAAGCAACGCTCCAATAGATCTTTTATCTTCTACTTTAGCTTTGAAATATAAACTTCCGTAAAAATATACTACAGGAATACAAGCAAATATAAAAGCATCGGTACTATCTGAACCAAAAATGGCGCTATCTAAATTTATGTCTGAAGCTACGCCTTTTAGTAACCAACCAATGATTCCAAATATTACAGATGGCACTAAAATATAAAGGACAATTTTAGAAAAAGGCATATCACCTTCTTGAATTCCTTTTTTATCTGTTTTGTTTCCATAGTGTTTCGTACCTAATAAAAACACCACAACTCCAATGAACATTCCTAAACCGGCAGCCATAAAGGCGTATTGCCAGCCTAATAAAATTTGTAATGCCGCGCCAAAAAAGTTACAAATAAAAGCTCCAACGTTAATTCCCATGTAGAAAATATTGTAGCCTTCGTCTTTCTTAGCGATGTATTTATCTTCATTATAAAAGTTACCTAATAAAGTTGAAATATTTGGTTTGAAGAAACCATTTCCAACTATAACTAAAGTCATCGCAACATAAAGCATTGGTAAATTATGAATTCCCATCATAAAATATCCAGCTCCCATCATAATTCCACCAATAACAATAGATTTTTTATACCCTAAATATCTATCTGCAACTAAACCACCAATAAATGGTGTAAGAAATACTAAAGCAATAAAAGTTCCATATAAATCTGCTGCTTCTTTTTCCGTCATGGCGAATCCAGCTTCAACATCTTTAAGATATAAAGTAAAAATTCCAATCATTAGGTAATAACCGAAACGTTCCCACATTTCAGATAAGAACAAATAAGGTAATGCTTTAGGGTGTGATTTCCACATAATATTTTTGTTTTAGTAATAATAAAAAAAGCCTGTAACAACGTTACAGGCTTGAAAGATATGAATTTTTTTAAAATTATCTATTTTCTACTTCTAAATCGATTCCTTCAACATGGTCGTTATGCATTCTTTTTTCTAACCAAGAACTTAGTACAAACAAAATTGCAGCAGCAGCACCTGACATGATAATAAATAAGATGAAGAACTCATATAAATTTGTGATTTCAAATCCTATAAAGTTAGTTGCTCCACCAGTTCCATCTTCTCCACCTGGAATTAATGCAGATAATGTTCCAGCAAATTTATTCGCTGCAGCATTAGCTAAAAACCAAGTTCCCATCATTAAAGATGATAAACGTAATGGCGCTAATTTAGAAACCATTGATAAACCAATTGGTGATAAACATAATTCTCCGATAGTATGAATTACATATAATCCAATTAACCACCACATAGATACTTTTTCACCTAATCCTAATCCTTTTACAGCGATAGCAATTACAACATATCCCATTGCAACTAATCCTAAACCAATTGCCATTTTTTTAGGCGAAGATGGTTCCAATTTTCTAGCATATAAGAATCCCCAAACTATTGTCATAATTGGTGCAAGTGAAATTACTGCTAATGGATTTACAGATTGAAAGTAAGAAGCTGGCATTTCCCAACCAAAAAGAGTTCTTTCTGTTTGTCTATCTGCGAATAAAGTTAATGAAGCACCCGCTTGTTCGAAAGCACCCCAAAAGAAGATTACGAAAAATGCTAAGATGAAAATTACTGTAATTCTTTGTGTTTCAATTTTAGATAAACTTTTATCACTAAAAATTAATATTGGCATCGCTACCATCGCTCCATAAATGAAATAACTAATAATATCTACATCACTTTTGAACATTTGTTTAAAGTTCAACATGAAAAATATAATTGCTATTGAACCTACAATCATTCCGATACTTTTTGCATCTAATTTTTTAACTGGTAAACCAATTTCTTTTCCTTCTTCAGAAATAAGATATTTCTTTTGACCTACAACAAAAGCAACAAGTCCAATCAACATTCCAATTCCAGCTGCTAAGAATCCCCATTTGAAATCCATTGATCCACAAACTAAAGGTGAAAAGAAAGCACCAAGATTAATTCCCATGTAAAAAATGGTAAAAGCACTATCAATTCTTCTGTCATTAGCAGGATATAATTGACCCACCATTGTAGAAATATTTGGTTTGAAGAATCCATTTCCAATAATAATTGCTGTTAATCCCAGCCACATTAATGAAATTCCTCCATCAGCACCTGCTGAAGCACTAAAAAACATAAAAAACTGACCAATTGCCATTAGTAATCCTCCAATGATAATACTTCGTCTATTTCCTAAAAATTTGTCACATAAGTAACCTCCTAATAGTGGAGTTAAATACACTAAACCTGTGTAACTTCCATAAATTTGAGAAGCATCTGCATCTTTCATTAATAATACTTTAGTCATGAAAAGAATAAAGATTGCTCTCATTCCATAATAACTAAATCTTTCCCACATTTCTGTGAAAAATAAAAAGTATAATCCTTTTGGATGTCCTTGTTTAATTTTTTCGCTCATTTTTTTAATTTATTTGTATTGGTTAGTTTATAGTTTTTCTAAAATAAAATTCGTCATTTTCGTGTACAATTGTAAACGTGTTTTTCCACCTGAAATTCCATGATTTTTATCAGGATAAATCGCCCAATCAAATTGTTTGTTCGCTTGTACTAAAGCTTCCACCATTTTCATCGTATTTTGTACATGCACATTGTCATCACCCGATCCATGAATTAATAAAAAGTTTCCTTTCAATTTACTTACGTGTGTAATTGGCGAATTGTTATCGTAACCACTAGCGTTTTCTTGCGGTGTTTGCATGTATCTTTCTGTGTAAATACTGTCATAATATCTCCAAGAAGTTACTGGAGCTACAGCAATTGCAGTTTTGAAAGTGTCCGCGCCTTGAAAAATACAGTTTGAAGCCATAAATCCACCATAAGACCATCCGAAAATTCCAATTCTTGATTTGTCTACAAAAGCGTATTTTCCAAAAACTTTAGCTGCATCAATTTGATCTTCGACTTCGAATTTTCCTAATTCTTTTTGGGTACATTTCTTGAAATCTGCACCTTTAAAACCAGTTCCTCTTCCGTCAACACAAGCCACAATGTAACCTTTTTGTGCTAACATCATAAACCAATAATCGTCAGTTCCATTCCAAGCATTGTCTACTTGTTGTGAACCTGGACCAGAATATTGGAACATAAATACTGGATATTTTTTATTTGGATCAAAGTCTTTTGGTTTAATCATCCAAGTGTTTAAAACATGACCTTTTTCTGTAGTAATTGTTGAGAATTCTTTTGGAGCAACATTGTATTTGGCTAATTTTTCTTCAACAGCTTCATTAGATTGGATTTTCTTTAATTCTTTTGAAGTTTTAGAATCGTTTAAAGAATAATATGGTGCTGCAGTAGCGCTAGAATATGTATTGATAAAATATTGGAAGTTTGGGCTAAAGGTAGCATTGTTCGTTCCTGTTTTTAATGATAGTCTTTTTTTCGTTTTTCCATCAATTGAAATAGAATAAACATCTCTATTAATTGAGCCGTTTTCAACTGATTGGTAATAAATTGTCTTGTTTTTTTCGTCGAAACCGTAATAAGCCGTTACTTCCCATTTTCCTTTTGTAACTTGTTTTTTCAACTTTCCAGTTTTATCATAATGATAAATGTGATTGTAACCATCTTTTTCAGATGTCCAAATGAAACTGTTGTCTTTTAAGAAAGTTAAATTATCAGTAACATCAACGTATGCTTTGTCTTTTTCGTTTAAAACTACTTTTTTTGCTCCAGAATTTCCATCAACAAAAAGTAAATCTAAATTGTCTTGGTGACGATTTAAAACTTGAGCGCTTAAAGTATTTGCGTCATTGGTCCATTCTAAACGAGCAATGTAAAAATCGGTATAATTACTTAAATCAACTTTTTGAGTTTTAATAGCATTTACATCGTAAATATGTAAAGAAACCTCTGCGTTTTTTTCACCTGCTTTTGGGTATTTGAAAACTGTTTGAGTTGGATACAATTCTTTGATGTACATGTCCATTGAGAATTCTGGAACGTTAGTTTCGTCAAAACGAATGTAAGCTACTTTTGTACCGTCTGCATTCCAATCGAAAGCACGAACAAAAGCAAATTCTTCTTCGTAAACCCAATCTGTAATACCATTAATTACTGCGTTTTTCTTTCCGTCAGTAGTAATTTGAGTTTCTCTGTTTAGGAGTAAATCGAAAACATATAAATTGTTTTCAAATGCATAAGCTACTTTCGTTCCGTTTGGAGAAAAAGTTGGTTCTTGAATGGCTTTTTGTGTAAATTTTGATAATTTTTTAGTGGCAATATCGTACACAAAATAATTTGCAGTAAATGAATGTCTGAAAATTTGGTTTGTATTAGTGGCGATTAAAATCTTTTTTTCTGCATTATCGAATGTGTAACTATCGATAGATTCCAATTCTTTGTGGTTTTTTGTATCGATTAATGTTGTAACTTTATTCAGAGTTGCATAATCAAACAAATCGATTTGATCAGTATTTGAACTTCTGTCGTGGTTTAATACCGTATATTGATTGGTGTTTTTCATGGCGTTCAATTCGTCCATGCCTTTAGTTCTGAAAGCTCCGCCCCAAATTTCCTCTAAAGTTAATTTTTGTTGAGCAACAACTGATAATGAAGTTGTTAGTAATAACAGTAATAATTGTATTGATTTTTTCATGTAAAATTTTGTAAAAAACATCCAATTTTAGTGAAAATTTACGACATAGCCATAAAAAAAATAGACATTTTGAATTTTAACATTTTTTTTATATATTTATCAGTTGAACCTTAATAATTTTTAATGCCCCAAATTTTTAGACATATTGTTCTACTATTTTTTATTTTGATTGCTCAATGTGGTATTGCGCAACAATTTAAATTTGACGTGATAAACCACGAAAAAGGTTTGTGTTCTTCCAAGGTCAATAAACTTTATAAAGATAGCAGAGGTTTGTTATGGATTTGCGGCGATGGTGCGGGTTTGTTTAGTTATAATGGCTATGAATTTAAGAATTATAACAAAGTAAATAAATATGAAAATCTATTTGTTGTTGATATTATTGAAAATGGAAATAAACAACTGGTTTTATCTTCTAAATATTTAGGAATTCTTTTTTTTGAAGGCAATAAGTTTATTAAATTAACCAAGTTAGTAGACAAAAAAAACACACCTCAAATAAATGTTTCTAAGTTTACTAAAACCAAAAAAGGAATTTATGGTTTTAGCACTTTACATACTTATTTTATTGATCATCATAATAAAGTTTCCATAGTAAAAGACTTAAAAAACCTTTCCATTTCAGAAATAACTTCCGCAGAAACCATTAATGACGAACTTATTTTGTTAGCAACAGACAAAGGTTTATTTGGTTATAACATTAAAAGTAATTCAATTGAAAAAATAAATAAATTCAGCAACGGAATTACAATTTGTAAAGGAAATCAATCCACTGTTTTAATAGGGGATTTACAAGGAAATATATTTGAAACTACATTTGATAAAACGACACTAATTGAAAGTAAATTACTAGTTACTATAAAATCTAAAAAAGGTGGCGTTTTTAAAATTACCAATATTTTACAAAACTCAAATGGAAATATTTGGTTTACAGGCACGAAAGAAACCGGAATTGGAATTTTATATAATAAAAAAAGCTATGCCATTTTAGATAGTAAAAACGGCGTGCCAGCTTCGGAATATTTATCTCTTTTATCTGATAATGGAATTATCAATATTGGTACAGATTATCTCGGATTTTTCCAATTTGGGAAACAAAGTTTTATAAAGTATAATGCCACACCAGAATTAAGTACGCCCTATATTTTTAACATTGCAGATGTAGATAAAAAATTATATATAGTTATTTCTAAAAAAGGAATTTTAGAATTTAATAATACTGATTTTAATAATTTAAAATATCTTAAAACCATTTCGTTTTCTGGAAGGGTTAATGAACTTTATAAAAACACCAATAATAAGCTTTTAGTTGCCTCAACAGAAGGGTTGTTAGAGTATAATGGTGTAAAGCTAAATCCTAAATTTAAACAGAATTCTACATGTGTTGTTCAAGATACATTAAGCGGAAAGTATTTTATTGGAACACCGGGAAATGGAATATATGTATTGGATGAAAATTTTAAATTTATTGACAAATATGATAATAAGAAATTACAGATTAGTTACATCAATTCCATTCAACAATACAAACAAAACCTATATTTAGTATCAACTAATGTTGGTTTAATTTTATTCGAATTTAAAAACAGAAAACTGTATTACCGAAAAGCGATTACAAATAGAATTGCATTTTTAAAATGTAAAGATCAATATGGCACTTTTTGGTATAGTTCAGAAAATTCTATAACATCTGTAAATAAAAATTTAGAAGTTAAACGTTTTGGAACTTCTAGCGGTTTATCTTCTACTTTAATTTATACTTTAAATACACATAAGCAATATCTTTATGTAGGTTCTAATAAAGGAATTGATAAAATTGAGGTTACAAATAAGGGCGGAATTAATAAAATAGAAACGCTTAATATTTTTAACGGATTTGATGGGTTAGAAACGAATTATAATTCTGGTCACGTTGATGATTTTGGTAATTTATATTTAGGAACAATAAAAGGGTTGTATAAATATATTACTTATACATATCCTAAAAATGACAAAAAAAACAATTTAAAAATAACTTCATTATCCATTTTTAATGATGAATATGTGTCAAATAATTTATGGTTTAATGTTCCTGAACAAAATCATCAATTTGAAAGCAACGAAAATTTCTTAAGTTTTAAATTAGGGCAATCAACAAGCGAGATAAATAGAAAAATATACTATTCGTATAAATTAGAAAATTACAACAAGCAATGGAGTAAGCCAGAATCAAGTAATGAAATATCATTTAGTAACCTTTCTCCTGGTTATTATATTCTAAAAATTAGAGAAGTTGATTTGTTTTCAAACCAAACAAGTGTAATCACATCATATTCTTTTTCTATTAAAGAACCCTTTTATGGTTCTTGGTGGTTTTTCTCCATAATAGCCGTTATTTTCGGAGGAATTTTAAACTTCGCCTTTCAAAAATCTTTAAAGTTTAATAAAGAATATGTAAAATCACTTTCAGACAAAAACTTTATTGAATATAAGAAAAACTACCTGTTGTACTTTGGAATTATAGTTATTATAACGGGCTTGTTTTATATTTTCATAAAAATAATTGATGAACAACAATTGATAACCAGAATCGTTTTTGGAGCATCTTGTTTATTGCTTTATTTTTTATCCAATTATAGTATTGTGTTGAAAAATATGAAATATATATTTATCTCTTATTTTGTATTATTGACTGCAATTTGTTTCCAAAATTTATTATTAAACACCATTCCGCTATATGTAATAGTCGAGTTTTTATTGATCTTGTTTTTTGCATATAATGTGTTTGATAAATTCAGAACATATATCATTTTTTCAATATTTATTTTAGTAACATTATTGGTGTTGTTTTTAAATATTAAAAGCAATAGAGAAATATATTTAATTTTAATTATAGCAAATGTTATCATCCTAATTATAAATTTTTCACGCCGCTCTTATCTATTAAATGCAAATGATAACTTGATTTTTACAAACAATATTATTAATCAATCTAATAGCATCACATTGGCGTGTGATAATTTAGGAAATGTAAAATTTTGTAGCGATTCCATCACTAAAATATTAGGTTATACGCCGCAAGAAGTTTTAGGAAAACAGTTTTGGAAACTAACTGGCGATTCCGATTTTCAAGATGTAGATTATAATGATATTTTTAAACCCAATTCCATTTTTGTTAGAAGAGTAAAAACGAAATCTGGCGACATAAAATACATTCAATGGAGTGATACAAAATATGGAGAAAACCTTTTTATTGCTTCTGGATATGATATTACTGAAAAAGTTGAGGTAGAAAAACAATACCAAAACTTAGTTCAATTTGCTTCAGATATTATTTATGAGCTAGATAAATATGGAAATTACATTTATATCAATACTTACACCGAAACCTTATTAGGCTATTCATCTGAAGAAGTAATAGGGAAAAATTTCAGTTTCTTAATTGTAGAAGATTATGTTGATTTTGTGGTCAATCATTATGCGGCAATTCCAAAAGATAAAAACAATTTTGATGTCATAGAATTTCCAATTTATAAGAAAAATGGTGAAATATTATGGGTTTCTCAAAACACAACAATTAAAAGAGATTTCAACGAAAAAATAATTGGATATTCGGCAATTTCAAGAGATATTTCTCTTTCCAAAAAGGCTGAAATTCATGAATCAAACAGACACGATAGAATTAGTCATTTGAATGCTGTTTCCAATAAATTGGCAACATTAAACTTCTTGAAATTCGGAACAACCGTTGAATTAATTGAACACATAACCAAAGAAGCAGCTATCGGTTTGCGTATTGACCGAGTAAGTCTTTGGTATAATTATGATGATTATATCGAATTATGTAATATTTATGTGCATCATGAAAATAAACATTACAGCGATTTGGTTTTATATAAAAAAGACCTTCCTATTTATTTTAACATTATAGAAAGTCAACCTATTTTGTTGGCTTCTGATGCTCAAAACGATATGCAAACTATTGAGTTCACTGAAGAATACTTTAAATTATATGATATTAAATCCCTGTTAGACTTTCCATTATATCTTTCAGGTGAACTTGTTGCGATAACTTGTTTTGAAGCCACTAAAGAAATTAAAGTTTGGTCGGAAGAAGAAGTTAATTTTGCCAGAACTGTTTCGGATATTATCACTTTAGCGCTTGAAACAATCAAAAGAAAAAAAGCAGAAGAATTAATCATTTACAAAAGTGATCTTTTAACATCTATTACTAAAACGACTGAAATTCTGTTGCAAACTACAAACGAAGATAAAGTTTTTGAAGATTCATTAAGATATGTAGGAGAAGCAACAAAAGTAGACCGAGTGTATTATTTTAAAAATGATTTTGATACGAATCTTTTAAGTCAAATTTACGAATGGACAAGCGATGAGAGTTTAAAAGAAATTGACAATCCAGAATTGCAAAACATGCCACATGATGCCTTTCCGGAATTTATGGAAGTAATTATTAAGAACAGACCGTATTTGTCACTGGTTAAAGATATTCCTGAAGGTGATTTTAAAAATATTTTGCAAGAGCAATCTATTCTATCAATTTTAATTTTACCAATATTTATAAAGAAAGTATTCTATGGCTTTTTAGGTTTTGATGATTGTACAACGGCGCGTGTTTGGAATTCGGATGAAATAAACATTCTACAAACGCTTACCAATAATATTTCAGTTACAATTGATCGTATTCAGAGTGAAAATATCATTCGTGAAAGTGAGGAAAAATTCAAGCTTTTAGCCAATAATATTCCAGCAACGGTTTATTTAATTAAAGAAGACGAAAAAAGAAATGTCATCTTCATTAATGATGAAATTGAAGTGTTAACAGGTTATAAAAAACAGGAAATCATAAATACCAATTTCCATATTTATAATCTATATCACCCTGAAGACAAGAAAAATGCCGTGAAAATTATTCAAAAAGCATTAAATGAAAAGAAACCATATAAAGTGACCTGTAGAATTATCAGAAAAGATGGTGAAATTGTTTGGGTGGAAGAATATGGTGAAGGAATTTTAAAAGACGGAAAAGTAGAATATTTAGAAGGCGTATTAATTGATATTACCGAAAGAAAACAAGCTGAAAAAGCTGTTATTGCAAAAGAACTAGCCGAATCTTCAAATAAATCGAAGTCGGAGTTTTTAGCGAATATGAGTCATGAAATCCGAACACCTTTAAACGGAATTATCGGATTCAGTCAGTTGTTACTGAATACAGATATCGACTTGTTACAAAAAGAATATTTACTGACCGTAAATCAATCTGCAGAATCACTTTTAGATATCGTAAACGACATTTTAGATATCTCAAAAATTGAAGCAGGAAAACTAGTTTTAGATTTAAAGAAAAACAAGTTATATCCAATTATTTACCAAGCAATCGACTTAATTAAGTTTAATGCCAATGTGAAAAATTTAGAAATAATTGTAGATGTTAAAAACGACGTGCCTTGTGATGTAATTGTTGATGATATTAGAGTCAAACAAATTTTAATTAACCTTTTAAGTAACGCTGTGAAGTTCACACATGAAGGTCAAATTGAATTAATCATCTCAAATGTAGGTTCAAAAAACAATAAAAAAATATTGAAATTTGAAGTTGTTGATACTGGAATTGGTATCAAATCGGAAAATCAAAATAAAATTTTAGATGCTTTCTCACAAGAGGATTCATCCACAACCAGAAATTACGGAGGAACTGGTTTAGGACTTTCTATTACGAATAGATTATTGAATCTAATGGGTTCAAAATTAGTAATTGAAAGTGAAATTGATAAAGGAAGTAACTTTAATTTCGAGTTAACTATTGATGCTAAATTCTGTAAATCTCACAACAAAATTGCTGGTAGAGTTATAGAAAATGCTTTAGTAATTGATAAAAACGAAAGAGCAGGAAATGTTTTAAATGACTTGTTAATTACCTACGGTGTAAATAGCACGTTCCACAATAAATTTAAAGAAATTTACTTAAACGAAAACGATGCGCTATTTGTAGATTATCATTCGTTATCGGAAACGCAATGGCAACAAATTTTACAAGCACAAAAAGCAGATAATTTCTATTTGTACATCATGCAGCCAATTATTTCTAGTAATGTGGAGAATTTATTAAATGAGAAAATTAAAATCTTATTAAAACCTTTTAAAATTGATGCCTTACAAAAAGAATTAAATAATTTACACGCCACTACAACTGTTGAAGTTATTGAACCAGTAATCCTTGAAGATTTAGAAAGTTCTAAAAAAATTAAAATTTTAATCGTGGAAGATAATAAGGTAAATATGCTTTTGACCAAAACCTTAATTCTAAAACAATTTAAAAACGCCAAAATTATTGAGGCCGAAAATGGGGAAGAAGCTGTGCAGAAATATAAAAATCAAGAACCACATATTACCTTAATGGATATTCAAATGCCTATTAAAAACGGATATGAAGCAGCTGAAGAAATTTTACAAATTAATCCGAAAGCTATTATTATCGCTTTAACAGCCGGAATATTTACAGGTGAAAGGGAAAAATGCTTAGAAATTGGAATGGTCGATTTTGTAGTGAAACCTTTAGATAAAGATCTTTTTGACTCTAAACTTTTAAAATGGATTAAAACACTTTAAAAAGTTATTGTCTTTGAAATAGTTTATCAGTCTGAGCGGAGTCGAAGACAACTTTTATTACCTTTGCAAATCAATACAAAAAGAATGACTCAAAATAAAACAGGTTTCTCAAAACTAACTAAAGAAGAAAAGATAAATTGGATTGCTACCAATCATTTTGCTAATCCAGAACAAGCTATCGCCGTTTTAAATCAATATAAAAATTCGGATGAATCACTTCAAAAATTGCATGATGAATTTATCGAAAACACCTTAGCAAATTTCTATTTGCCTTTAGGTGTGGCGCCAAATTTCACTATCAACGGGAAAAATTATACAATTCCATTTGCCATTGAAGAAAGTTCTGTAGTAGCTGCTGCAAGTAAAGCCGCAAAATTTTGGGGTGCTCGTGGCGGATTTAAAACTACGATTTTAGGAACCGAAAAAATTGGTCAAGTTCATTTTATGTATGAAGGCGACAAGCAAAAACTAAATGAATATTTCAATTTTGTAAAACCATTTTTACTTTCAGAAACGGAAGATATTACCAAAAACATGCAAAAGCGTGGTGGCGGAATTTCCGATATTCAATTAATAGATAAAACCGAAGCTTTAGGAAATTATTACCAATTGCACGCTACTTTTCAAACGAAAGACAGCATGGGTGCGAATTTTATTAATTCGTGTTTAGAGCAATTTGCGAAAACTTTCAAAAATAAATCGGAAGATTTTGGTATTGATTCTATTCAAATTGTGATGAGTATTTTGAGCAATTTTGTACCGAATTGTGTCGTTCGTGCTGAAGTTTCTTGTCCGGTTTCTGATTTAAATGAAGATACAACTATCACGTCAAGTGAATTTGCTCAAAAGTTTTTAATGGCTGTGAAAATCGCAGAAGTAGAACCTTACAGAGCTGTTACGCACAACAAAGGAATTATGAACGGAATCGACGCTGTGGTTTTAGCAACAGGAAATGATTTCCGTGCTGTGGAAGCTGGAGTTCACGCTTATGCAAGTAAAGATGGAAAATACACCAGTTTATCTCATGCTAAAATTGAAAACGGAATTTTCACTTTCTGGTTGGATGTGCCTTTAGCTTTAGGAACCGTTGGCGGATTAACCAATTTGCATCCTTTAGTGAAATTTTCTCTGGAAATGTTAGGAAATCCTTCGGCTACAGAATTAATGGAAATTGTTGCCGTTGCCGGATTAGCTCAGAATTTTGCCGCTTTACGTTCGTTAACCACATCTGGAATTCAACAAGGACATATGAAAATGCACCTGAACAACATTTTAAACCAACATCAAGCCACAAAAGATGAAAAGCTGACAGTTATATCACATTTTGAAAATAAAACCGCTTCGCACAATTTAGTGGTGGATTTTTTAGAAAGTTTAAGAGCCAAGTAAAAAGAATCCAGTAAAAAAACTTTGCGAGCCTTGCGAAAATCCTTGCGAACTTTGCGGTTAAGAAAAAAATCAGCGTTGCGAAGCATCTGTTTAATCTGCGTACCAATCAAAAATGAAAAAAACATTCTACTCTAACGGAAAACTCCTAATCACTGGAGAATATTTGGTTTTAAACGGAGCCAAAGCTTTAGCATTGCCCACAAAATTTGGGCAATCGTTAGAAGTTTCGTCTATTGTAGAGAAAAAAATACTTTGGAGAAGTTTGGATTCTGATAAAAGCATTTGGTTTGAAGCTGAATTGACTTTTGAAGAGATTATTTCTGGTAAAGACTTCGAAGAAGAACATCCAATAAAGCATACTTTAGTTGAGATTTTACATCAAGCAAATCTTCAAAATCCTGAGTTTTTAAAATCAGAATCAGGTTTTAAAATTGAAACTGAATTGACTTTTCCAAGAAATTGGGGTTTAGGAACTTCTTCAACTTTAATCAACAATATTGCGCAATGGTTGCAAATTGATGCGTTTGAATTGTTGCGAAAAAGTTTTGGAGGAAGCGGATACGATATTGCCTGTGCGCAACACAATTCTGCCATTACCTATCAATTAGACGCAGAAGAAAAACCAATTGTTGAGGTCGTTGATTTTAGTCCAAATTATACCGAAAATATTTATTTTGTTTATTTGAATAAAAAACAAAATAGCCGTCGTGCGATTCAGAATTATATGAACAAACAACAATTTTTAACGAATAAAACCGCTACGATATCTGAAATTACGAATAGAATAGTACTTTCTCCAAGTTTAGAAACTACAACCGATTTATTAAATCATCACGAAATTATTTTAAGCGATATTTTAGAAATGGAAACCGTAAAAGAACGTTTATTTCACGATTTCAAAGGAACCATAAAAAGTTTAGGCGCTTGGGGCGGTGATTTCGTAATGGTACTTTCAAAAGAAAATCCAACTCAATATTTTACTTCAAAAGGGTACGAAACTATTTTGAGTTACGAGGAAATGATTTTAATTTAACTCCAAATTCTTAAATTTATAACCCAAAATACTCTCCAATTTTTCACTAGAAACAATTTTACCAATACTTTGTTCGTTTTCTGCAAATTCTGGTTTTGGTAAATTCAAAGTAATCGCTTTTTGCGAGTAATAGGTTTTTCTTGATGGATGAAATGGTGTTACCGCGTTAAAAGTTTCGTTCCATACTTTGTCATGCTGAATTGGTTTCAGCATCTCACAAATAATCTCAATACAATCTACTTGATGAATTAAATTGATTGGCGCTTCTGGATTGGCAATATTGGTTTTTCCGGTTAACATTTTAATCGCATTTCGGTCTTCGCCGATTAAGCCTCCAAAACGGATAATGGTGGTTTCAAAATTTCTATTATTTCGGAATATATTTTCCACTTCAACCAATTGTTTTCCACTTTCGGTATCAGGATGTAATTCACTTTCTTCTGTAACTGTTGGAATTGAAATCGAATCACCATAAACGGAAGTCGAACTAATAAAAATCACTTTTTCAATATTCGAATTCTCTATAAATGGAAGTAGGTTTTTGATTTTATTCACAAAAACTTTTCCAACAGTAGTTTCTGAAGTTTTTCTCAATCCTGGCGGAATATCGATAATTAGAATTTCAGAATCGTTTAAAAATTCAGAAATAGTTCCAATGATTTTATTTTCAGAAAGCTCAACTAAAAAAGGTTCAATTTTATTTGATTTCAGGACTTCTAACTTGCTTTCAGAAGTCGTAGAACCTTTCACTTCAAAACCACTTTCAATTAATTTTTTTGCTAACGGAAATCCCAACCAACCACAACCTAGTATACTTATTTTCATTTTGTTTATATTATTTTTTGGCCACCCCGCCTTTCAGGCACCCCTCCGAAGGAGGGGAATTTCGAAACCTATTAGTTTCCCCCTCCTTTGGAGGGGTTAGGGGAGGCTTTACTTTTTAACCAACACATATCCTTCATTTTCTATCGCCATATAACCTTGATCGTATACAAAATAATATACATTTCCAGTTTTTGTAGTGTAAACGGAAGTCATTAAATCGAAATCGAAACCTTTACTAATTAATTTATTTTTAGTGGTTTTGGTTTTGTCTTCAGGATTTAATTCGGTTAAAATTCTATAGTTTTTACGCAATTTGTTGTTAATGTTGCGCATCAAATTGGTGTGGTCTTTATTCATTTTATTGTTGTAGGCATTTCTGCAACCATCGCTGCAAAACTTTTTGTCTTCTCGGCCTACAATTTTATCGCCACATTCTAAGCAATTCTTCATAATTCAAATTTTCCTTTATATTCTAATGCTTGTTTGATATGCGCTAAATGATGATTGCAATGCCAAGCATACATGGCAATGGCTTCCAATAGCGTGTGTTCTTTTTTGTTTTCTGGATGATAGTATTTTCGTTCTAATTGTTCCGATGTTAAACTATTTAGTAAAAGTGACCATTTGCTATGAACTCCTTTTATAATCAACATAGAACTTTCAATTTCATCTGATTTTCCGTCAATTAATTCGGCCCAAAAATGTTCTTGATAGGGTTTAATCGTTGGTGTTTCTTCTGTTAAAGTCAGTTTAAATCGCACAAGACTATTCATGTGACTGTCCGCTAAATGATGAATAACTTGTTTGATGTTCCAACCATCTGGTCGATACACATAATTTAATTCTTCAACTGAAAGATCTTCTGTAACAGTTTGAAGTTTTTCAGGTAATTGTTCAATTTCTAGTATCCAATTTTTTAATTGTGGCGCGGTAATTTCTCTTGGCATTTCAAATGGACCAATCGGGAATTTTAGGTTTTCTACAGTCATTATTTAGTGAATGTAAATTTTACTTCTTCTTTACTTTCTTCAAAATAGACATACACATTCATAGCGTTTGCAGAAACATTTTCATAAGTTAAACCATCAAAGTAGATTCTGTTTTTTTCAATTTTAATGAACTTGAAATCCTCGCTTACTTCACCAGTTTCCCAGGCTTTTAAGTCGCCGCCAAAATGTTTCATTTGCAATAATAACGTTTTGTCTTTTTCAATGATATGACCTAATTCGTAAAAAGAAACTTTGTTGTCGCTTAGCATTTTAAAACAGAACATCATAGTGTTTCCAATTGGTTCATCCCAATTTTCATGACAAATTCCAAATGGAGAAGTGCCTTTCCAGTTTCCAGCTAACCATTTCACATCTTGTAAAGTCGCGCTTGGTGAACCTTTTTCGTCGTTATATTGTAACGTATTTTGTGAAAAACTGATTGTTGTTATAAAAAACACAAAAAGTAAGACTAATTTTTTTATGGTAGAATTTTTCATAATAATGCGTTTATTTTCAAGTAAATGTACGAATTGTTTTGCAATTGTAAACGACAACAAATACTTACAATCGATATTAAATGAATAATAACCGAATATCCTTTTGAACTCGCCACATCTTTGCACTGTCGAAATGAAACAAGAAGTTCATCAGACTTAAAAAAACAATTAGTATAACATTTAAATTTTAAACGCCATGAAAAACAGAGTACAATTAATCGGACACGTAGGACAAGATCCAGAAGTTAAAACAGTTAACAACAAAAAAGTAGCACACATTACTTTAGCTACTAATGATTCTTACAAAAATGATAAAGGTGAAAAAGTAGAACAAACAGAATGGCACCGACTTTCTGCTTGGGGGAAAACAGCCGAAATTATTGAAAAGTATGTCACTAAAGGTAAAGAAATTGCGATTGAAGGGAAACTTACTCATCGTAGTTATGACGATAAAGAAGGTGTGAAACGTTACATTACTGAAGTTGTAATTAACGAAGTTTTATTTTTGAGTAAATAACTAAGCCTAAAACTAAAAAAGCGTCATCTCGTCTTTTGGGAAGAGAGACGCTTTTTTTTATTTTTTATTCATTCATTAATCTTTCAAATTCTTCAAAAAATAAGCCTAAATGATAGCCGTCAACCAATCCGTGATGTATGTGAACTGACATCGACATGACTTTTTTATTGTTTTCAGTTGTCATTTTTCCAAAAGAAAATTTCGGACAACTATCTGGATAAGTAAAACTTCTAGAATGTGATATGGAAGTAAAATTTATCCATGGCACAGCCGAAAAATGAATGATATTTTGGTTGTGTTCTCTTGTGAAAAGACCTGATAAACTTTTTACTCTTTCAGCTTCGGTATCATAGTTTTCAATAAAATTATTTAAATTTTCATCGTATTCTACTTCTGAAAATCCGAATGTTTTATCGTCGCGTAAAATAGTGGATGACACGTTTATTTTGTCGTAAATAAATACTTTTCCTTCTTCAATTCTGTATCTAAAATTTTCTGTATTATTTGAAGCAACTAAGGTTTTGTGTAAATAATAAGCAAAGAAACTTACGTTTAATTCTTTAGCTTTGTTGTATGCTTTTGTACAATCAAATTGGATAGTTGTACCAAAAAAAGGTTCTTCAAATGTGCAGAAAAACTCAAAGTGTTCTTTTCTGTTCCATGTTGATATATCAAGTTCTCGCTTCATTCTTTTAATTATAAAATTTCAAAAAGTTCTTTTAAGTTAGAAATGGCTTTGAAGTTTTCGTGTTGAATTTCAAAATCAATTTTTTCGTATTCCCAAGTGGTATGATACGGAATGTGAATACCAATTCCACCAATATTCAAGACAGGTAAAACATCCGATTTTAAAGAATTTCCAATCATTATAAAGTCTTTAGGCTGGCAATCTAAACGATTTAGCATTTTGGTATAGTCCAAATCAGTTTTATCGCTCATCACTTCAATATGGTGAAAATAAGGTCCTAAACCCGAATCGT
>JAZKHI010000128.1:0-8546 GCA_040385445.1 Bacteroidota bacterium
AAAAATTCGGACCTTTAGCAGGAATGGAATTTCAAAAACAAATTGAACAAAAAGCATGGCAATTAGCAGGAAAAACACAAAAAGTTCCAGCACAAAGAATGATTGATTTTACACAAACTAAGGTTTCGACTTCTATTCCAAAAACATCATATGTTCCTGGAACAACTTCGGTAGAATTAGGTGAAGTTTTTCCATCATTTTTAACACAAACCATGCGTGAAGGTTTTTCAGCTTTCGGAAAAGCAATGCGAGGTTATTTAACAAATGATGCGATTTTACACGCACCAGAAAGTAGAACGTCATCACCAGTTCGTATTCCAAGAGATAATTTCACTTTGGAACACGTTCAAATTAAAGGTTTATATCCTTGCGGAGAAGGAGCAGGTTACGCTGGTGGAATTATTTCTGCTGCGATTGATGGCGCAAAATGTGCTTTGAAAATTGCTGAGGTTTTAGGGAATTAAATACTTTTTTAATCTGCGTTTAAATCAATTCGTATTAAGAGAAAGTAAAAAAAAATCTGTAAAATCTGCGTACCAATAAAAATAAAAAAATGACATTAAAAGGACAAAATATCCATTTGCGAGCATTGGAGCCCGAAGATTTAGATTTTCTATACGAAATAGAAAACAACGAATCTATTTGGGAGGTTAGTAACACGCAAACGCCTTATAGCAAATGGGTTTTGAAGCAATATTTAGAAAACGCACATCAAGATATTTTCGAAGCGAAACAACTGCGTTTGGTTATTGTTTTGTCTGCCACCAATGAAACAATTGGCTTAATTGATTTATTCGAATTTGATGCTAAAAATAGTCGTGCCGGAATTGGAATTATTATTTCGGAAAGCTTTAGAAATCAAGGAATTGGAAAAGAAACGTTAGAGTTGATTTCTAACTATGCTTTCACACATTTGAATTTACATCAATTATTTGCAAATATTACAACAAATAATGAAGCTAGTTTATTGCTTTTTAGTAATTTTGGGTTTCAAAAAATAGGTATAAAAAAAGACTGGAATAAAATAAATGGTACTTTTGTAGATGAAGTACTTTTTCAACTAATATATAAAAAATAAAAATTTTGGGAGCAAAAAAATTATTCTTAAGAATTATCACTATTGGAGCTATATTCATAATGATTTGTGGTGGATATGTAATCAATAAAGCCTTTACAGGAAATACAAAATTTGAAGAAGAGGAAGTGTTCGTTTACGTTCCAACCGATTCTAAATACGAAGACGTAAAGAAAATTTTAGCACCATATGTAGAAAATCAAGACAAGATTGATTGGGTAGCTTCAAAAAGAGAATACGATACAAATGTAAAAGCAGGGAAATTTTTATTAAAAAAAGGAATGAGCAGTTTCAGTATTGTTCGAGCTTTACGTTTAAACGTTCCAGTGAAATTAGCTTTTAACAATCAGGAAAAAGTGCAAGATTTATTTGTAAGATTGGCTTCGCAAATTGAACCAGATACGACAAAATTGAATGAGATTTTTACAAACGATGCTTTTTTACAAGAAAATGGTTTGAATAAAGACAATGTCATGTCGTTTTTCATCCCAAATAGCTACGAATTTTATTGGAATATTTCTCCAGAAGAATTATCTGAAAAACTAATAAAAGAATACAAAAGATTTTGGAATGACGGCAGATTAGCTAAAGCTAAAGCTTTAAATTTGACTCCAGCTCAAGTGTATACTTTGGCTTCAATCGTTCATAAAGAAACAGCTAAGGCTGACGAAAGACCAAAAGTTGCTGGTGTGTATTTAAATCGTTTAAATAAAAATATGCCATTACAAGCAGATCCAACAGTGATTTATGCTTTAAAACAAAAATCAAACAATTGGGATTTAGTTGTAAAACGTGTAATGCACAACGATTTAATGACGAGTTCTCCATATAATACTTACAGAAATACAGGTTTGCCTCCAGGACCAATTTTTATGCCAGATGTTTCAGCAATTGATGCGGTTTTAAGTCCAGAAAAACATGATTATTTATATTTCTGTGCGAGTGTCGAAAGATTCGGTTACCACGAATTTGCTACTAACTATAATGAGCATTTAAAAGTTGCTGCAAAATATGCGGATTGGGTGGCCAAACAGAATTACAAAAGATAGTTTCTTTAAACAATTTATGAATCAGGTGTAAGTGTTAAAATTAATACTTACACCTGATTTTTTATACTATTCCTCGATTTTTCACGTTACTACAAAATGAAAGTTTTAATAACAGTACTACTTCTTCTATTAACAAGTTTGGGTTTTTCACAAGAAAGTCTAAGGCATACTATACGTAAAGGTGAATCGCTTTATAGTATTTCAAAAAAATATAACGTTTCCGTTTTACAATTAGAACAACTAAATCCAACTGCCAAAAATGGTTTGTCTGTTAATTCTATTTTGCAAATTTCTGCAAATAACGAATCGGAAGTTGGTGTTTCAGAACATAAAGTACTACCAAAAGAAACTTTGTTTGGATTATCGAAAAAATACAATATTAGTATCGAAAAACTGAAACAATTAAATCCAAGTATTGAATCGGAAGGTTTGAAAATTGGTCAAGTTTTGCAACTTTCTGATTCTAAAAATAATTCTGTTCCTGAGAAAGTTGTTGTTGAAAAACCAAAACATAAAAAGGAAAAAATTGAGGAAAATTCTACACTTCAAGAAGTGTATCATACGGTTTTAGCAAAAGAAACCAAATATGGACTTTCGAAAAAATATAAAATTAGCATTACCGAATTAGAACAACTAAATCCACAAATTAAAAACGAATTAGCCGTTGGAACACGATTAGTTATTCAAACTTCTCAAATAAATGAGAGAATTGAGGATGAAGTTGTCATTCAAAAAGAAACTAAACCATTGTCAGCCGAAGGTTTATCTAAAGCCGAATCGGTGATTTTTACAGCTTCAAATAACATTGGTACAAAATATAGAAGTGGCGGAACTGATGCCGCTGGTTTTGATTGTTCTGGATTGATGTTTTCATCTTTTAAAACTATTGACATTACGTTACCAAGAACTTCTTCGGAACAATCAAATTATGGAATAAAAATTGATAAAACTTTCGCTCAAAAAGGTGATTTAATTTTCTTTGCCACAAATGGTTCTTCTCATATTAATCACGTAGGTTTAATTACTGAAGTTTCTGAAAATGATATCAAATTCGTACATTCTTCAACGAGTTCAGGTGTGATTATTTCTTCTATTACAGAAGAATATTACGACAAGAGATTTGTTCAAATTAATAGAGTTATTCCAGAATAATAGCTCAAACTCATATTCTTCATTTCGTCAATTCGAATGTTCCGATGAAGAATGAATCGGAATGTATCGAGAATCGTTTTCTTTTTTTATCTTTAGCAAAACTATAATTTTACTATGGAGAACAAAACAGAGTTTAAAAAAGAATTAGGATTGTTAAATGCAACCAGTTTAGTCGCTGGTTCAATGATAGGTTCCGGAATATTTATTGTAACGTCAATAATGGCAAGAGATATTGGTGGAGCTGGCTGGATTTTATTAGCTTGGATTTTAACTGGTTTTCTAACACTTGCTGCTGCATTAAGTTATGGCGAGTTAGCAGGAATGATGCCTAAAGCTGGTGGGCAATATGTTTACATTCAGCGTGCTTACGGAAAAATGATGTCTTTTTTATATGGTTGGACCGTTTTTACAGTAGTTCAAACGGGTGTAATTGCCGCTGTTGCTGTTGCTTTTGCTAAGTATACCGCCATATTTTTCCCTGTTTTAAGTGAAAGTTTGATTGAAATTGGTTCGTATAAAATTCAATATCAACAAGTCTTGGCTATTTTGAGTATTGTAGTTTTAACCCTTATTAATAATCAAGGTGTAAAAAGCGGAAAAAATCTTCAATTTGTTTTTACTGCTGCGAAATTAGTAGCCTTATTTGCTTTGATTGTATTTGGTTTATATGTTGGATTGCAATCGAATACTTTAGCTAATAATTTTACAGATATGTGGTCGGCTTCTAAAACTACAGTTGTAGATGGGAAAATTACAACAGAAGTTTTAACTGGTTTTGCTATAATAGGAATGCTAGGTTTTACGATGATTAACTCATTATTTTCTTCTGATGCATGGAATAACATCACTTTTATTGCTGGAGAAATTAAAGAACCACAAAAAAACATTCCGAAAAGCTTATTTTTAGGTACTTTAATTGTTACGATAATTTACTTACTAGCTAACTTAGCTTATTTTTCATTATTGCCTTTAGATGGAAATCCATTAGCTACAGATTTTTTAGGACAAGGTATTAAATATGCTAACGAAGATAGGTTAGGAGCAAGTGCTGCATCTGTTATTTTTGGAAATGCAGGTGTTTTTATCATGGCAGCTTTAATTATGGTGTCGACTTTTGGTTGTAATTCGGGCTTAATTTTAGCCGGTGGAAGATTGTTTTATGCAATGAGTAAGGATGGCTTGTTTTTTAAAAGTGCCGGTCAATTAAATAAAAATCAAGTTCCAGAAAGAGCACTTTGGATGCAATGTATTTGGGCTTCTGTATTGTGTTTGTCAGGAAAATATGGCGATTTGTTAACCTATGCGACTTTTGCCAATCTGTTGTTTTATGTTCTAACTATTTATGGAATTTTTATTCTTCGTAAAAAAGAACCTGATACACCAAGACCATACAAAGCTTTTGGTTACCCTTTTGTTCCAATTTTGTATATCATTCTTATTACTATAATAAGTGTTATTTTATTAATTTACGATACAAGAAATACAGGTTTAGGTTTAGGAATTGTATTATTAGGAATTCCGATTTATTATTACACACAAAGAAAATCAGAATAGATTTATAAAAACAAAAAGCCAAACAAATTTCGAATTGTTTGGCTTTTTTATTGTGATGAAATAGAGATTATTTCTCTAAAATTTTCTTTAGGTTTTCTCCGTTTTTAGTAAATGCATCGGTGATGAAATATTTACCCAAAAAAGATAAGGCATTCATTGGATAGGCATCGTTTCCGTAAAATTCTTCTGTAATGGTACAAGAATTAGCGTCAATTGCTTTTACTATTGTTGCGCCTTTTTGTTCACCTTCCATTGGTCTTATAAAATGTAAATCGACATCTATGCGTTCATTCGTCATTTTTGTAATGGTTTGAGAACCTGCTCCAACATCATCATTTCCATCCCAAGTCTGAGTTGCTCCAACTGTTCCGTCAACTCCAGAATAAGTTAATTTAATTTTTGGATCTGCCATTACCCAAACGCTATATTTTTCTTGATTTTTAAGCATTTTCACATAATTGAAAACTTCTTCTTGTGGTTTGTTAATGGTTAGTGAATGAGTTACAGTATATTGTTTATCGATAAACAATCCAGCTAGTAAGAACACGCTAATTAATGCCAAAATAAAAACCAGTATTTTCTTTAAAATTCCCATAATTTATAGTTTTAGTTAGTAAAGTAAAGTTACAAAATATTTTATAAAAAAAATCCGTCCCAATTTTCATTGAGACGGATTTTTAATTTTTATGTTGCTATCTACTAGTAGTACATGTAACGTCTTACTTTAGCAATATATTTCGCTAAACGAATTACTTGGTGACTGTATCCATATTCGTTATCATACCAAATGTATAAAACGATATTTTTACCATCTCCAGAAACGATTGTAGCATTACTATCATAAATTGATGGTTGTGCTGTTCCAACGATATCTGAAGAAACCAATTCGTTGTTCATTGAATATTTAATTTGCTCTACTAAGTTTCCTTCTAAAGCATATTTTTTCATGATTTGATTTAATTCTTGAACAGATGTTTCTCTACCAACTTCTAAATTTAAAACTACTAATGAACCATTTGGAACAGGAACACGAATAGCGTTTGAAGTCAATTTACCTGCTAAACTTGGTAAAGCTTTTGCAACGGCGCTACCAGCACCAGTTTCAGTAATTACCATGTTTAAACCAGCTGCTCTACCACGACGGTATTTTTTATGCATATTATCCACCAAATTTTGGTCGTTTGTATAGGCGTGGATTGTTTCTAAATGTCCTTTAACAACACCTAAAGTTTCTTCAACAACAGCTAAAATTGGCGTAATAGCATTAGTTGTACATGAAGCTGCAGAGAAAATATTTACTGTATCTGGATTGTAATCTTCGTGGTTTACACCATAAACAATATTTGGAACACCTTTTCCTGGAGCAGTTAATAAAACTTTATCTGCACCTTTAGAAGTTAAATGTCTTGCTAAAGCTTCTTCAGTTGTGAAAGCACCAGTATTATCAATAACTAAAGCATCGTTAATTCCGTAAGCTGTATAGTCAATTTCTTCTGGAGAATTTGCTGTAATAATATGAACAGTTGTTCCGTTGATAATTAAAGCATTATTTTCTGGATCAGCAGTAACTGAACCTTCGAAATCACCGTGAACTGAATCGTAACGTAATAAAGAAGCACGTTTTTCTAATAAAACCGCATCATTTTTATCACGAGTTACAATCGCACGTAAACGTAATTGTTGTCCTTTACCAATTTTGCTCATCATTTCACGAGCTAATAAACGACCAATACGTCCGAATCCGTAAAGAACTACATCTTTAGGAACAATTTCAGAAGTATCTTTTGCATTTTTCAATTTGTCAATAACGAAAGCAGTTGCGTCGTTATATTTATCGTCTTCTAAATGAAATTCGTACGTTAATTTTCCGATATCAATACGAGAAGGTGGTAAATCTAAATTTTCAATAGCTCTAGCAATTTCAACCGAATCAAAAATATTAATTGGTTTTTCTACAAAAGCACCAGCATATTCGTGTAAGTTGATGATGTCACTAACATTTCTATCAATCAATTGATTTCTAAATAATACTAGTTCAATAGATTTGTCGAACCATAAATCGCTTATAATTCTAACGAATTCTACACATGCTTTTCTTCTGTCTGCTTGAAAAGCTAATTCTTTTTCGTAAATAGTGTTGTTGTTCATGAAAATATAGATTGTGTTACTAATTTGATGCAAAAGTAGATATTTCAATCGTTTTCGTAAAGTTTTTTTACATTTTTTTATGGTTTTATTTTTTCGAAAAAAACGTAAAAAAAATTCGCAAAACATAATATCATGCTTTGCGAATCTTTCGGTTAAGTAATTATGACTTAGATTAATTACAAAAAGATACGATACATTTGTCCGTTTTTAGCAATAATTTGATAACGCGTTTTTTCAGTAGCTTCTTTTTTAGCTAAATAGGCCGAAACACTTTCCATATCTGTTGCGCGCATATTGTCAACTTGAGTTACAATTGAACCTTTCAAATCTTCTGCATATTCGGCATAATCTGCATTCGTAACTTCTTTTATTTTGATACCGCTTTTCAAATTAAAACGTTTTTTATCATTCGCATCCAAATCTTCAAATTCAATTCCGTTAAATTCGTACGCAATTAGTTCTTTTTTCGTTAACGGAACATTTAATGCCATGTTTTTCCCATCTCTAATAAGCGAAACTTTTACAATATCATTTGGTCTTTTGGTGTTAACAACTGTAGCCATTTCAGCAGATGAAGAAATTTTCTTATCATCTAATTTGACAATAATATCACCTTTTTCAATTCCTACTTTTTCAGCTCCAGAATTTTTATTGACTTTATTCACATAAAATCCTTCTGTTTGCTTAATACCATATTTTTTCGCCGCTTCCGCATTTAATTCGCCACCTTCAACTCCTAAAATTCCACGTTGCACGTTTCCGAATTTCATTAAATCTTCAATAATTTTTTTAGTTATGTTCGAAGGAACTGCGAAAGAATATCCGGCATAACTTCCTGTTGGTGAAGAAATCATGGTGTTAATTCCAATTAATTCTCCATTCGTATTTACTAATGCACCACCACTATTTCCAGGGTTTACGGCTGCATCAGTTTGTATAAAAGATTGAATACTCGCTTTGTCTAAATTTCTGGCTTTCGCCGAAATAATTCCCGCTGTAACGGTTGAATTCAACTGATACGGATTACCAACGGCTAAAACCCATTCGCCAACTTTAATATTATCCGAATTTCCAAAAACTATAAATGGCAATTTTTCATCAGCATCAATTTTCAGTAAAGCGATATCCATTTTGCTGTCGGTTCCAATTACTTTTGCTTTGTAGGCTTTGTTATTATTTAAAGTCACTTCTAACTCTGTCGCATCCTGAATTACGTGATTGTTCGTAACAATATAACCATCTTCCGAAACAATTACACCAGAACCCGTTCCAATTTGTTCTTGTTGTCTAGATTCACCCTGACCATAGAAAAAACTCGCAAACGGATCATAAACGGTTCGTACCGAAACATTTTTTACGTGCACAACACTATGAATAGCTTTGTCGGCACCAGTTGTAAAATCAACACTTTCTGCGCCGTTATAACTCACAGATTTGGCATAATTTGGGGATGTTGTAATAAATGAATCCGAATCGTTTTTTCTGCTTTCAATGAATTTATAGGCACCCAAAGTAACGGCACCACTCATTAATGATACAATAAATAGACTTCCTAAATTTTTCATTTT
>JAZKHI010000129.1:0-4502 GCA_040385445.1 Bacteroidota bacterium
TTGCTTTTTTACTGTTGGGAACAGTATTTGCTCAAGCACAAGACATTTCTAAAAACGCTTTAGGGCTTAGATTAGGAGATAACGATGGTTTTGGTGGAGAGATTTCTTATCAAAGAGGATTATCAAAAAACAATCGTTTAGAATTAGATTTAGGTTGGAGAACTAGTAATAACGTGGATGCTATTAAAATTGCTGCATTATACCAATGGGTTTGGAATATTGACGGCGGATTTAATTGGTATGCAGGTGTTGGTGGTGGATTGTCTAGCTGGAGTTTTGATGCTCCTAAAGGTTATGAAGGTGACGACAGTGGTTTAGGAATTTTTGCTGCTGGAGATATTGGAATTGAATACAACTTTGATGTGCCAATTCAATTATCTTTAGATTTCAGACCTGAATTATATTTCAACTCTGATGATTTTAGAGAAGATAGTTTCGGTCCAGATATCGCATTAGGAATTAGATATAGATTCTAAAAAATTGAGATAAAAAAAGCCTTTCAAACTGAAAGGCTTTTTTTTATTTTACTATTATTGATTTATTTTTTGGCAAGGTCACAAACATATAAGGAGATGTAAACGACATCGTTACCATGGCATTTTTTTCTGGAACTATTTCTTTTAAAATTACTTCAGAAAATGTTTTCGAAAATTTCACTTCATCCACATCAATATCATAACCGCCAGTAGTTTTCTCACCTAAAAAACTAACTAACAAATCGTGTTTTTCTAAATCGATACTTAATAGTTTTTCGAATTCACTTTCATCAATATTTAACTCAGAAATTAAGGCATTAAAATCTTCGTAATTTTTGATAATTACATTCGATTTTTCTTTTTTACCACCAACTTGACTTTTATAAACAACGGTATACACATCGTTTTCATCAACGATTGGTTGTTTGGCTTTGCAAGACATAAATAGAATTGAAAGACTAAGTAGTGAAATTATTTTTTTAAACTGATTCATGATTAAGATTCTAAATTTATAGCTTGATTATATAAATCTTCATACAATGGAAGAATATTTTTAATGTCAAATTTTTTAGCAACTTCAAAAGCTGACTTTTTAAATTGAGCCAACGTTTCATCAGATTTTAAAATCGTAATAGCGTTTTTACTCATATTTTCCACATCACCTACATCACTTAAAAACCCTGAAATTCCTTCTTCATTTACTTCTGGAATTCCCCCAGAATTACTAGAAATTACTGGAACATTAAATGCCATGGCTTCTAAAGCTGCCAATCCAAAACTTTCTGTTTCCGATGGTAATAAAAACAAATCGGAATATTTTAAAATTTGATTGATATCATTACTGTTTCCAAAAAAGATTACTTTATCTGAAATACCTAATTCTTCACACATTTTTTCAGCAATCGCTTTTTCTGGACCTTCACCAACCATCATTAATTTAGAAGGAATTTCTTTTTGAACGTTGTAAAACACTTTCACCACATCTGGTATGTTTTTCACTTTTCTAAAGTTCGAAATATGTGTAATAATTCTTTCGTTAGAACCCGCTAAAACAGAACGTTGACAAATTGATTTTTCTAAATCTGAGTTTTCACTAATTTCAATAAAGTTAGGAATTACGTGAATTTCTTTATTTAAATCGAATAATCTATACGTGTCTTCTTTCAAACTATCAGAAACACTTGTTACAAAATCTGATTTATTGATGCTAAACGTTACTGCGCTTTTATAAAACGGATGATTTCCAACCAGCGTAATATCAGTTCCGTGAAGCGTGGTAATCATTGGCAACGAAATTCCTTCTTCCGCTAACATTTGTTTCGCCATATAACCCGCATAAGCGTGAGGAATAGCGTAATGCACGTGTAAAACATCAATTTTATATAGTTTCACCATATCTACCAACTTACTTGACAACGCCAATTCGTATGGTTGATAATGAAACAATGGATAATTTGGCACGTTTACTTCATGAAAATATATGTTTGGATTTAATAACGACAAACGCACAGGTTGCTTATAAGTGATGAAATGAATTTCATGACCTTTCTTAGCTAGTTCTAAACCTAACTCAGTTGCTACAACTCCACTCCCACCAAATGTAGGATAACAAACCATTGCTATTTTCATTTTCTTTGTCATTGCGAGGAACGAAGCACACGAGCGTAGCGAACTGACGCAAGTAATCTAATCCTCAAATTAATTTATTTTTTTCTGAATGCTGATTCATACGTTTCAATCCAATCTTCAACGGAAACTTTTGTAACCAATTCTCCAATTAAATCGAAAGGAATATCTTCAAATTTTTTAAATCGCATACAACTTTTTCCCATATCTAATTTACGAGTCGAATATTTTGGATATTCTGCCACAAACCAATCCAGTAATTCTTTATTCGCATAAATTCCCATATGGTAAAAATTAATGCTGTTTTTTTGTGAAGCCATTCCCATAAAAGGTAATGGATCAGAAGGTTTACAATGATAACCGTTTGGATAAATAGAATGTGGAACCGAATAGCCCATCATGCCATAACCCATGCCTTCTTGGAAACCTTTTGGAAGATTTTGCAAAATTACGTTACGTAATTTCTCCATAGCAACTTTTCTATCTTCTGGTAATGAATTGATATATTCATCTGGATTTTTAGCGTCTGAAGTCATAATTAGTCAGTTATAGATTGATAAATAACTTTTTGAATATCTTCACGGATATTCAACTTTGATAATTTATTTACATTTGAATCTGGAAATGTTCTGTTAGAAAGAAAAACATAAACCAATTCTTTATCTGGATCAGCCCAAACCATAGTTCCAGTAAAACCTGTATGTCCAAAACTCGATTTTGATGTACAACCACAAGTTGGACCTTCACTTCCTAATTGCGGTTTATCAAAACCTGCTCCTCTTCTATTCCCAATTTTACAGAAATAACACGTATTGAATGTGTCGAAAGTTTCTGGAGTAAAATAGGTATAACCTCCATAACTTCCCTTTTGCAAATACATTTGCATCATTTTAGCTACATCTAACGAATTGGAAAACAATCCAGCATGACCACCAATTCCGCCTTGCATTGCGGCTGCCATATCATGAACGTAACCTTGAATGGTATCGTGTCTGAAATATGTATCCACTTCAGTTGGTGTAATTCTACTTAATTCGAATTTTTCTAATGGATTATAAGAAGTAGAATACGCTCCTAAAATTTTGTAGAAATTATCATCTGACATTTTATCTAAACTTTTATTTTGAGATTTCTCTAAATATTCTTTCAATAAAATAAATGTATAATCGCTGTATTTGTACTGTTTATAAGGTAATAATTGCGTTTCTTTTATGAAGTTTATAATTGTATCATTATAATCTTTTCTTAAATATAAATTGTTCGAAACTTTAAAAGGAAAGGCTGTTGATTTGAAATCTCTGTAATATTTTTCACTTGGTTTCTTTAAAGTATCCAACGTTTTGGCATAAAAAGGCGTCCAAGCTGGTAATTTTGCTTGATGCGTTAACATATCCAAAACATTAATATCCGCTTTATTTGAGTTTTTATAACTTGGAATTAATTCCGATAAAGTCGATTTAAAATTGATATTTCCTTTTTCGTAATCTTGCATGATATTTGGCAACGTACTCAACACTTTTGTCAATGAAGCCAAATCATATAAATCTGAATTTTGTACTTTTTGAATCGTATCGTACGTATGATATCCGAAAGATTTTCTGTAAACCACTTGTCCTCTTCGAGCCACCAAAATTTGCATTCCAGGCGTTGCTTTACTTTTTATAGCAAAATTAGCAATGGAATCAATTTTTGCTAAAACCTCCGAATTCATGTTCACTTGTTCTGGAAAAGCGAAACCTAATCGTTGAACATTTTTAGTAGGAAGTCCATCATTTGCGCTAAAGTTTTTTTTTAACGAAACTGGTAAAACTCCTTTAGCGTCTTTTGCTCCGAAAATAATTTCAGCAGTCACAATTTGAGAAAACTCATTATTTTGATACGCTTCAATTAATCCTTCTGTTTCTCTAAACGTTGGAATTCTTAATAATGAATAAGGTTTTGTAAAAAACGCAACTATTGCTTTATTGTTTTTTGCAATTTTATCAATCCAATTGATTTCATTGAAAGTCATTTCGTTCTTCTTCCAAATCCCTTCAGGTTTGTGATAACCTACAATTACAGTCGAATAATCTTTAATTTCAACTAAAAGCGAATCTAAGTTTTTAGTCGTAATGACATCAATTTGCGCGTATTCTTTTAATTTATCAACGAAAAAAGTAGCATCACCATCGCCTATTTTCACGAAAGCAATTTTTTCTTGATCAATTCTTTTAATTGGAATAATGTCTTCCTCGTTTTTTAAAACCGTAATGGCATTTTCAAACATTTCTAAGTTTAAAGCTTTGTATTCTTTTCTGTTTAAATCTTCATATAAATTTTCAAATTCAATTGGACAGTAATTGTTTAATCCTGCTTTGTATTTGTATTTTAAAATTTTCTTTACAGAATGTGCTAATCTTT
>JAZKHI010000130.1:0-3838 GCA_040385445.1 Bacteroidota bacterium
TAGTAACAAGTCCTGCTCTTGCTTGGCTTTGAGCATCAGTTTTTAATAAATCAAACTTCATATATTCATTTTAATGGGCAAATATAATAATTTAGGTTTAAGAGTTTACCGCTTTAAGAGTTTATTAAGTAAATATCCCATTCATTTTATTTAAATAAATGTTTTGCAGAAATAAAAAATAGTATTACTTTTGCATCCACTTTAACTAACCTCTGGCGAAAGACGCGTATGTTGCTTAAAATTAATGATTTATACATATTATTATGTCAAATTTAATGGATTTCGTTCAAAACGAAATGGTATCGAAAAAAGACTTCCCTAACTTTAGCGCTGGAGACACAATCACTGTGTACTACGAAATTAAAGAGGGTGAAAAAACAAGAACTCAGTTTTTTAAAGGAGTTGTAATTCAAAAGAGAGGTTCATCTTCTACTGAAACTTTTACAATTCGTAAAATGTCTGGAGCAATTGGTGTTGAGCGTATCTTCCCAGTTAACATGCCAGCTTTACAAAAAATTGAAATGAACCAAAAAGGTAAAGTACGTAGAGCTAGAATTTACTACTTCAGAGAACTTACTGGTAAAAAAGCAAAAATCAAAGAAAGAAGAGGTTAATCTTTTTATTTGTTATTATAAAAAATCCCGGCAATGTCGGGATTTTTTTTTATCCCAATTACACATAATAAATAACCTAAAGATGCGAAGTGTTTTTTTTTCAAGACAATAAAAAAAATCATTGTATAGTTTTCGCTATGGAATCATTTTTTGAAGCAGTATTGAGAAAAAAGAACAAGTAGATTAGATTAATTTATATTTGCAATTGGGATTACTCCTATTTTTCCTACTTCAAAATTATCAAATCTGTATTTTTTCGAGCTTAATTTATCAAATTCGAAAATGTATAGATATTTGTATCATACTTTTTAATATAGTCTTTAATTTCTTATATTTGCTAACCTAAATTTTTAGAAACAAACAAACTATATAAATCATGTCAAAAATTTTTTATACCATTACGGATGAAGCACCAATGTTGGCAACTCACTCGTTTTTACCAATAATTAAAGCCTTTACAAAAACTGCAAATATTGAAGTTGAAACTAGAGATATTTCATTAGCTGGAAGAATTTTATCAAACTTCCCAGAATATTTAAAAGACGATCAAAAAGTGGCCGATAGTTTAGCCGAATTAGGACAAATGGCAACTACTCCAGAAGCAAACATCATTAAATTACCAAACGTTTCTGCTTCTATTCCTCAATTAAAAGACGCCATCGCAGAATTACAAGCACATGGTTATGCGATTCCAAATTTCCCTGAAGATCCTCAAAACGATACTGAAAAAGAAATTAAAGCGAAATACGCTAAAGTTTTAGGTTCAGCTGTAAATCCAGTTTTACGTGAAGGAAACTCTGACAGACGTGCTCCAAAAGCCGTTAAGAATTACGCAAAACAAAACCCGCATTCAATGGGAACTTGGGCTGCCGATTCTAAAACAGAAGTCGCTCACATGAATGAAGGTGATTTTTACGGAACGGAAACTTCAACAACTGTAGAAAATGATTCTAAATTTAGAATTATTTTTGAAGGAAGTAATGGAGACACTACAGTTTTGAAAGATTTTTCAAATTTAAAAGCTGGAGAAGTTATTGATAGTTCAGTAATGAACTTAAAAGCTTTAAAAGAATTCACTAAAAAGACAATTGCATACGCAAAAGAAAAAAACGTGATGCTTTCTGCACACTTGAAAGCTACGATGATGAAAATTTCTGATCCAATTATTTTTGGTGCTATCGTAGAAACGTATTTTGAAGAAGTGTATACAAAATATGCCAACTTATTCAAATCATTAGACATTCACCCAAATAATGGTTTACAAGATTTATATAACAAAATTGCTGGAATTTCGGAAGAAGCAGCCATCAAACAAGACCTTGCAACTGCATTAGCAAACGGACCAAAAGTAGCGATGGTAAATTCTGATAAAGGAATTACTAATTTCCACGTTTCTTCTGATATTATTGTCGATGCTTCAATGGCTGCATTAGCTAGAAGTGGTGGAAAAATGTGGAATACAGAAGGAAAAGAGGAAGACACCATTACTATCATTCCAGATCGTTCTTATGCAGGTTTTTACTCTGCAGTTATTGACGACATGAAAAAACATGGTGCTTTAGATCCAAGAACTATGGGTTCTGTTCCTAACGTTGGATTAATGGCTCAAAAAGCAGAAGAATATGGTTCACACGACAAAACTTTCCAAATGTCTGCTGCTGGAACTGTAAAAGTGGAGAATGAAAACGGAGCGACTTTACTTTCTCAAAAAGTGGAAGCTGGCGATATTTTCAGAATGTGTCAAACTAAAGACGCTCCAATTCAAGATTGGGTAAAATTAGCAGTAAACAGAGCGCGTTTGTCAGATACTCCAGCATTATTCTGGTTAGATAAAGACAGAGCTCACGATAGAGAAATCATCAAAAAAGTAGAGAAATACTTAAAAAATTACGATACAACTGGCTTAGATATTAGAATTTTAGATGTAAAGGATGCGATGTCGGAAACGTTAAAAAGAATTAGAGAAGGAAAAGATACTATTTCTGTTTCTGGAAACGTTTTACGTGACTACTTAACGGATTTATTCCCTATTTTAGAATTAGGAACTTCTGCAAAAATGCTTTCAATTGTTCCATTAATGAATGGCGGTGGATTGTTCGAAACGGGTGCTGGTGGTTCTGCTCCAAAACACGTAGATCAATTTGTTGAAGAAGGTTATTTACGTTGGGATTCATTAGGTGAAATTTTAGCTTTAGGTGTTTCTTTAGAACATTTAGGTCAAACTTTAAATAATGAAAAAGCGTTAGTTTTATCAGACACTTTAGACCAAGCTACGGAAAAATTCTTAGCCAACGACAAATCTCCTGCTCGTAAAATTGGACAATTAGACAATAGAGGTTCACACTTTTACATTGCTTTATATTGGACTCAAGCTTTAGCTGCTCAAGATAAAAATGCAGATTTAAAAGCATTCTTTACTCCAATTGCTACAGAAATGACGGCAAACGAAGCTAAAATTGATGCAGAATTAATTGAAGCACAAGGGAAACCACAAGAAATTGGCGGATATTACCAACCAAATGAAGACTTGTTAAACAAAGCAATGCGACCAAGTGCAACATTAAATGCTATTATAAATAAAATGTAATTTTATTTTTTAGATATAAAAGACGACTTAACGGTCGTCTTTTTTTATATATTTGATTGAATAATTTTTAACCAATGAAAAATACGATATTCTTATTATTTACAGTTTTACTTATTTCTTGTAATAAACAGGAAAAACCAAAAACTATAGTAAAATATATTAAAGTAAAAGAAACTTCTACAAAAGATTCACTTTACAAAAAATTTGATTGTTATGATGGTTCTCAATTAGAAATGAATATTTGTTCATTAAATGAGTTTAGATATTATGATAGTATATTAAATGTAAAATACAAAGCTGTCATCAATCAATTGGATAAAGAAATAAAAGAAGAAATTCAATACAAGGAAAACTATTCTTCAAAATTAAAAATCGAATTAGTCAAATCTCAAAAAGAGTGGATTAAACTTAAAGAAAGTAACATGGCGGTTTATAATGAATATTACAATGGCGGTTCTATGCGTCCATTAGCAATTAACACACAAGGAATTCATGATACAAAAGATAGAATTGAATTTTTAGATAATTTTGTTTCTAATTAATTATAAATAAAATATTTCAAGGCGATGCAATTAATTTTACATCGCCTTTTTTATTAACTACAACTTAACATATGTTTCGTAACATTTGTGCGAAA
>JAZKHI010000131.1:0-14055 GCA_040385445.1 Bacteroidota bacterium
TAAACCTTTGGATATTGAAAAATTAGCGAGTATTTTTGCCGAGCATTCTACAATTATAACCGTTGAAGAAGGCACAATAAATGGTGGATTAGGAAGTACGATTAACACTTTCGCCACACAAAAAAACTATAAAAACAACATTATAAATCGCGGTGTTTCTGACGAATTCGTGGAACATGGCACCGTAAAACAATTATTAGAATTATCACATTTAGACCTACTAAGTTTAACACAATTATTTATTACCCTAAATCATGATTAAAAGAATTTTATTTTTCATCGTATTGGTTTTTTCAACCGCGTCCTTTTCCCAAATCATTAGAACTGAAGTACCAGATTCTATTTCACATTGGAAAAAAATCAATAAAGTTGGAATTGATTTCACGCAAATTACATTCGTAAATTGGTCTGCCGGTGGAAATAATTCTATTTCTGGATTAGCTAAAGGGCAATTTATCAGAAACTACTTGAATGATAATAAAAAATGGGATAATGAATTAATTATTCGATACGGAATTAACAAACAAGAAGCTCAAGATATTAGAAAAACAGATGACCAAATTAACTTAAACTCCACTTTAGGTTACAGAAAAGACACCATTTGTAACTGGTATTATGGAGGGAAATTTAGTTTTTTAACGCAGTTTGCAAATGGTTATAATTATCCAAATGTAGATCAAGCCATTTCTAAACCTTTTGCACCAGCTTATATTTTCTTAGGAATTGGAGCAGAATATTCGAGAAAAGATTTAGGCTTTAATTTGTATTTATCACCATTAACACAAAAAACGACTTTAGTTTTAGACCGAAGATTGTCTAATAGCGGTGCTTTTGGAGTGGACAAAGCTGTTTATGATGAAACAGGAACTATAATTATAAAAAACGGAAAACGCCATAGAACAGAATTAGGAGCTTTAATAAATAGTCAATGGAAAACAAAGGTAATGACTAACATCAACTTAGATACTAGAGCGACTTTATATACTGATTATTTAAAAGATTTTGGAAATATTGATGTTGATTGGCAACTTAGACTAGAAATGGTTGTCAACAAATATGTAAGAGCCAACATTGGAACGCATTTATTATATGATAACGACATCAAAAACAAAAGAGAAGTGGAAGGTGTACAAATTACCGAAGGTGCAAGAGTGCAATGGAAACAAATTTTGGGAGTTGGTTTAGAATATACTTTTTAAGAAAGATTATTCGTCAGTTCGAGTGTTTCGATGAAGTATGAATCGAAATGTATCGAGAACAAGAAAAATCATTTTAATTGTTCTCGATACAATTTTTGATTCGTTTCCCTTCTCAAAAATCACTCGAACTGACGTAAAACTAAAACTTCAAAGTCACTACATAACCTTCGTACGTTCTCACGTTAAAAACGGTTCCGTCTTCAAAAATTAAATATTGTCCTTTAATTCCAACTACTTTTCCGGTGAAATTTGGTGTTTTTTCTAAATTTAAACTAGCCACTTTTAAAGGATATTTATTGACTGGAAAATCAAAATCATATAACGTATCATTTTCCAAAAAATATGGTTTTATTTCTTCGGGCAACCATTGTTTTAAATTATTTTTCTCTTCAGATAAATTCACAACTGGCACTTCATTTTTTAGCATTTTTTGCCAATTCGTTTTATCTGCGAAATGATTTTTTAAGGCGACTTCGGCCACACCAGCTAAATATCTATTTGGCGTTTCTATAATTGGCAAAGCTTGCACCGCACCTTGATCAATCCAACGTGTTGGAACTTGCGTATTTCTTGTCACGCCAACTTTTACTTCACTCGATAACGCTAAATAAACCGTATGTGGTTGCAATTGCACACGTTTTTCGTATTCTAAATCTCTGTCTTCAATATCTAAATGCGCTTTACTTAATTCGGGATTCATAATCCAATCGGCTGCAGCTGGAATTGTTGAAAAACAATCGTAACAAAAACCTTGACGCCAAATTTTCTTTGCTTTCTTACAATTTAAACACTGATATCCTTTGTGAGTAATTTCTATATCTTTATTAATTAGCTGATTAACGTTTATAAAATTCGAATCAAAAATTAAATAATATTGAATTGGAGAACCCATTTCGGTTTCCATTTTCGTTAACGTTCCTTCAAATGTTGTCATAAAAATTGTAATTGATATAAAAATTATTATTTTTGGTAAAGTTATAAAAATACCGATACTCAAATGCCAATAACCATAATAAATTCGATTGCCTCATGGATTTTAAAAAAACGTATTCATCAAATTGAATTGTTTATTAAATATCCTATTGAAGTACAGGAAGAAATATTATTTGGTTTATTACGATCGGCTGAAAATACGGTTTTAGGAAAAAAATACGAGTATAACAGCATTAAAAATTACGAAACTTTTAATGAAAGAATTCCGGTTTCAACTTACGAAGAATTAGAACCTTATATTCAACAAACACGCCAAGGTGCACAAAATATTTTTTGGAATTCGAACATCAAATATTTCGCCAAATCTAGTGGAACTACAAACGCAAAAAGCAAATTTATTCCAGTAAGTTCAGAAGCTTTAGACAATAATCATTACAAAGCCAGTAAAGATTTATTGTGTTTGTATTTGAACAATAATGAAGATTCACAATTATTTACTGGTAAAAGTTTACGCTTAGGCGGCAGTAAAGAATTATACGAAAACAACAATACTTTTTTTGGTGATTTATCGGCTATTTTAATTGATAATATGCCGATGTGGGCTGAATTTAGCTCCACTCCAAGCAACAAAACTTCTTTAATGAGTGATTGGGAAACCAAATTACCAGCCATAATTAAAGAAAGTAGTTTAGAAAACGTAACCAGTTTAGCAGGAGTTCCAAGTTGGATGATGGTTTTACTAAACAAAGCTTTAGAAGAAAACAAAAAGACCAATATTTTAGAAATTTGGCCAAATATTGAAGTGTATTTTCATGGCGGCGTAAGTTTCGAACCCTATAAAGAACAATATAAAAACCTTTTTCCGAAAGACGATTTCAAGTATTATGAAATTTATAATGCTTCGGAAGGTTTTTTTGCATTGCAAGATTTAAATGATTCTAACGAGTTACTTTTAATGTTAGATTATGGAATTTTTTACGAATTTATCCCAATGGATACTTTCGGAAAAGAAGATCAGAAAGTCATTCCGTTGAGTGACGTGGAATTGGGTAAAAATTATGCTTTAGTAATTACTACGAATTCTGGTTTATGGCGCTATTTAATTGGCGATACGATTCGTTTTACCTCATTAAACCCATACCGAATAAAAGTTACGGGAAGAACCAAACATCATATTAATGTTTTTGGCGAAGAATTAATGGTAGAAAATACCGATATGGCTTTAGCTAAAACTTGTGAAGCATTATGTTGTGAAATATTAGATTATACGGTAGCTCCTGTTTTCATGGAAGGTAACGAAAAAGGCGCTCACGAATGGATAATTGAATTTAAAAAACATCCCGCAAGTATTGAAAATTTCACGGAATTATTAGATAAAAATCTGCAACAAGTGAATTCCGACTACGAAGCCAAAAGATTTAACAACATGACTTTAAACAGACTTGTTTTACATGTGGCAAAAGAAAACCTATTTTACAATTGGCTGAAGAAAAATGATAAGCTGGGCGGACAACATAAAATCCCAAGACTTTCAAACTCAAGAAGCTACCTCGAAGAACTACTTCAATCTTAAAACAAACCCTTATTTCTTAACGGAAAATTAATATCTGTGCAGTTTATCGAATAAAGCGGTTTATTGTCGATTTTAATTTTTTAGCCGTTCCTAAGACTACATCTTTGCACAAAATTCAGAAAATAAAGCGTTTATCTAACAAAAATGTATATTTTTGCACACGTTAAAACATAACCCCAAATTAACATGAAAACAAAATTTTTATTATTTACATTAATTACTTTACTATTTAATTCAGTTAACGCCCAAGAGCCCGTTAGAAATGCAAAGTTAGATTCAATCAATGATATTATTAATAAAAACGCCAAAGGATTAAGATTTACATTAAGTGAAGTTAGTGTAAACTCAGAATTATCTGAAATCGGAACTTCTTTTTTCAAAAATAAATTCATCATTTTGTCAAACAAAAAAAGAAGACATTATGAAACTACAATCAACGAAGACACAAAAACTCCAAATAACAATTTATATTGTGTAAATGTAGATAGCACCGGAAACTTAACTTTCCCATTGTTATTTGCTTCGGCTATTGATTCAAAAGACAATGAAGGTACAATTGCTTTCACTCCAGATGAAAATAAAGTTTTCTTTACACAAAACTCAAAAGAAAACCCAAATGTTTACAAATTATACACCGCAGATTTAGATGTTAAATCAGATAAATACTGGACAAACATTACGGAATTAAAATTAATGGATGACCAATTTTCTGTTGAAACACCATTTGTTTCTAACGATGGTAAAAAATTATATTTCTCTTCAAACATCCCTGGTGGTGCTGGTGGATACGATTTATATGAAGTAGCGATTTTAGAAAACGGAACTTTAGGTGCTCCAATGAATTTAGGTTCTAAAATTAACACCAAAGAAGACGAAAAATTCCCTTTCATTTCAAATGACAACAACTATTTGTTTTTCTCTTCAAAAGGACACACAAATATGGGTGGATTTGATGTTTTCAGATCTTCAATTACTGAAGATGGTTATCATACAGCATTTAATTTAGGTGGTACTTTAAACTCAAGAAAAGACGATTTAGCTTTTGTTATGGTAAATGACACTAAAGGTTATGTTTCTTCAGACAAAACAGCTACAGACGGAAACTACGATATTTATAGATACAATTTAAAAATGGCTCCAAACACTGTTTCTAAATTAGCTATTAAAGAAAAAACAACTGGTATTACTTTACCAAATGCTAAAATTGTGGTTAAAAACGAATTTGGCAAAATTTTAGCTGATGGAAAAACAGATGACAAAGGAAACATTTCTATCATTTATAATCCACTAACAATTTATAATGTTACTGTTGAAAAAGATGGCTATGAACCATTTACAAAACAATTAACTTCAGGTGATTTTTACAATGATACAGCTATCGAATTAAAACAATCTCAACCAGTTGTTACAGAAACAGAAATTAAGATTGAAAGCATTTATTTTGATTTCAACAAAGCTACAGTAAAACAAGAATCTACACTTTCTTTAAATAAAATTATAAGTGTATTGAATGAAAATAAAGAGATGTCAATTTCAATTTTTGCTCATACGGATGCAAAAGGTTCAGACGAATACAACAAAGTTTTATCTGAAAAAAGAGCAAAATCTACTTTTGATTATTTAGTTTCGAAAGGAATTAGCAAAGACAGATTGAAATATATGGGAATGGGTGAAATGGAATTGAAAGTAAAATGTACAACTTGTACAGCTGAAGAAGATCAATTGAACAGAAGAACAGAATTTAAAATAAACAAATAATAACAACCCACAAAC
Organism: Bacteroidota bacterium; assembly: GCA_040385445.1. Lineage (GTDB taxonomy): Bacteria > Bacteroidota > Bacteroidia > Flavobacteriales > Flavobacteriaceae > Flavobacterium. Next base: position 5,479 of record JAZKHI010000131.1, read on the forward strand.
ACAATAAAATGTCAATTAGAAAAATTATCGCAGTAGTAGCAGTTGGATCAGTATTAACATCATGCTCAAGTAGAGGATGGAGCTGTAAAGCAAGATATGTAAATGCAAAATCAGTTGTAACTAAACAAAAAACTGCATAAAAAGAACACACAGCAACTATAAAAAACAGAAAAAGGCAATCAGTATTTTGATTGCCTTTTTTGATTATACTATATTTTTACTTTATGAAGCGACTTGCAACTTCTGAAGTAAGGTTTTATTCAATGTTTGTTCTGCAAATTCACGAGTGACGTTTAAATCTTTTTCATCAGAACTTGGCAATTCGAACATCGCATCAGTTAAGATGGCTTCACATAATGAACGCAAACCACGTGCTCCTAATTTATATTCTAATGCTTTTTCCACAATAAAATCTAAAGCAGCATCATCAATTGTAAACGTTACACCATCCATTTCGAATAATTTCTGGTATTGTTTAATTAAAGCATTTTTAGGCTCTGTTAAAATGGCACGCAACGTTTTTGCATCTAATGGATCCATGTGCGATAAAACCGGCATACGACCAATAATTTCAGGAATTAAACCAAACTCTTTTACATCGCGTGGAATAATATACTGTAATAAATTGTTTTCGTCTACTTTATCTAAATCTTTAGACGCACTGAAACCCATTGCTTGACGGTTTAATCTTTTTGAAATGATACGCTCAATTCCATCAAAAGCTCCACCAGCAATAAATAATATATTTTGAGTATTTACCTCAACAAATTTTTGATCTGGATGTTTTCTTCCACCTTTTGGCGGAACATTTACCACAGAACCTTCTAATAACTTTAATAAAGCTTGTTGCACGCCTTCTCCAGAAACATCTCTTGTAATAGATGGATTATCACTCTTACGAGCAATTTTATCAATCTCGTCAATAAAAACGATTCCTCTTTCGGCTTTAGCCACATCATAATCCGCAGCTTGAAGTAAACGTGTTAAAATACTTTCTACATCTTCTCCAACATAACCCGCTTCAGTTAAAATGGTAGCATCAACAATAGCCAACGGCACATTCAACATTTTTGCAATGGTTTTCGCTACTAATGTTTTTCCAGTTCCGGTTTGTCCTACGACTAAAATATTACTCTTTTCAATTTCTACATCGTCAGTTGTAACTTGTTGCGTTAAACGTTTATAGTGATTATAAACCGCAACGCTTAATACTTTTTTAGTCTGCTCTTGTCCAATTACATATTCGTTCAAAAACGCATTTATTTCTTTAGGTTTGCGTAGCACTAAATCACCGAATGCTTCCGCATCCATTGTTCCCTTTAGTTCTTCTAATACAATACCATGTGCTTGCTCGATACATTTATCGCAAATGTGCGAATCAATACCTGCAATTAATAAATTAGTTTCTGGCTTTTTCCTTCCACAAAACGAACATTCTAATACTTCTTTTGCCATTTTTTTTGTTTCTAAGTTTCAAAAGAAACTTTTATTATCTTCTTAATACTTCATCAATCATTCCATACTCCTTAGCTTCATCCGCAATCATCCAATAATCACGTTCGCTATCTTTAAATACTTTGTCGATAGGTTGTTTTGAGTGTGAAGAGATAATTTGATATAATTCATCTTTTAACTTCAACATTTCTCTCAAGTTAATTTCCATATCTGTTGCAACTCCAGAAGCACCTCCAGAAGGTTGGTGAATCATTACACGAGAATGCGGTAACGCCGAACGTTTTCCTTCCGCACCAGCACATAATAAGACTGCACCCATTGAAGCTGCCATACCTGTACAAATTGTTGCCACGTCTGGTTTGATGTATTGCATCGTATCGTAAATACCTAAACCTGCATATACACTTCCACCTGGCGAATTGATATAAATTTGAATGTCTTTAGAAGCATCTACACTTTCTAAAAACAATAATTGTGCTTGAATAATATTTGCCATATAATCGTCTACACCCGTTCCCATGAAGATAATTCTATCCATCATTAAACGAGAAAATACGTCTAATTGAGAAATGTTTAATTGGCGTTCTTCAATAATATAAGGCGTTAAACTACCAACCAATTTATCGTAATACAAACTATTTACACCGTGTTTTTTTGTCGCAAATTTTTTAAATTCTTTTCCGTAGTTCATTTTAAATTTTATTTAAAAGTTTATAGTATTAAATATAAAAAACGTCAAACCAAAATGATTTGACGTTCAAATATACTAATTTTTATCAATATTACATTTCGCCGTACATAGCTTTAACGAAATCTTGATAGTTTACTTCTTTTTCAACTGCTTTTACATTTGTTTTGTATAAGTCAATCATTTTTAAACTTAAAACTTGGTCAGAAATACGTTTAATTTCTTCTTGATTTGACATTACTCTTGAAACAATTCCGTCTACTTCTGCATCTGTTGCGTTAGCTTGTCCGAATTGCGCCATTTGTTGTCTGATTAATCCTGAAGTGAAATCTTTTAATTCTTCAAATCTAACTTGTAAGTTATTTTGAATGAAAATTTTAGATTCGATTAATTGGTAACGTAAACCTCTTTCTGATTTTACGAATTCAACTTCTGCTTGTTCAGCAGTTAATGGCGTTTCACCAATCGTTTGAATCCATTTCTTTAAGAATGTTTCTGGTAAATCAAATTTTGTAGTTTCTAATAACGCTTCAGTCACATCATTTAAAAACTTTTGATCAGCTTGTTGAACGAATTGTTGTTCAGCATCTTCTTTGATTTTATCTTTTAATCCGTCTAACGTAGTCACTTCTCCGTTCGGGAATAATTTTGCGAATAACTCGTCGTTAATTTCTGCTTTTTCGATAGATTGAATCGCATCAATTGTAAAATTAACTTCAATATCTAAACCATGAACGTCGTCATGAGAAACTTTTAAATAATCCATTAATTGGTGATCGTCATTGAATAAACCTTTAGTTTTCAACACAACTACATCACCAACTTTTTTACCGATAAACGATTTTGCCGTTTTCGCATCAGCGAAAATATCTAAACTAATTAAAGCTGCATTTTCAATTCCTTTTTCTTCGTTTGAGAATGTTCCGTTAATTTCGAAACCTTCTTTTACTTCTGTTTCAGTAAGAATTTTACCGTATTGTTTTTGAATTCTTTCTACTTGCTCGTTTAATAAAGTATCATCAGCAATAATTTTGTAACGTGTTACACCTGAAGCTCTTGCTAAGTCAACAGAAAATTCTGGTGCTAAACCTAATTCATATTCGAAAACTAATTCATCCGCTTTCCAGTCGAAGTTTTCATCGATACGAGGTAAAGCATTACCTAATAAATCTAATTTTTCTTTTGCGATATAGTCGCTTAAACCTTTGTTAACTAATTTACTAACTTCTTCAATGATAGCTGGCTTTTCAAATTGTTTTCTCACAACATCCATTGGAGTTTTTCCTTTTCTGAAACCAGGTAAAGTAGCCGTTTTTCTTTTAACTTCTAAAAAATTTTCAATTTTTTCAGTATATTCATATTTACCAATTGTAATTTTTACAACGGCATTTAAAGCGTCAATGTGTTCTTTTCTAATGTTCATTTCTATTGATTTTTTGAAGTATAAAATATGGGTTGCAAAATTATATAATTTTTACAACCCAAACAAGTTTTTAATTTACAGAATTTTAGAAAATAAAATCCGTTAAATATTTACTTTTCATCAATAAAAATTTTATTCAAAATAAACTGACTTACTGAAAGTATGATGCTAAAAATAATTGCTGTTAAAAAAGACATCTCAATTCCATCAATAAAGTAATCCGCAATTTTTACAATGAAGGCATTTATGATTAATAAAAATAATCCTAAAGACATAATGGTGACCGGAATTGTAAAAAACACTAAAATTGGTTTCACGAAAGTATTTAAAAGAGATAAAGCAATTGCCATAAAAACTGCGGCTTTATAATCTGTAATTTCAATTTTCAAGAAATGTGATATTACAAATATTAATATTGTAGAAATAAGTAATTTGATAAAGTAATTCTTCATTTTTTATTTATTTTAATTTAAAGTGTAAATATAAAAAAAATAGGCGCCAAAAATGACGCCTATTTTAAATTTATTTAAAATCCTTTCTTAGTTTGTTGGCAAAATATTGATACCTGGAAAATAAGTTGGATTGTGTAATGGTAAAGTTGATTTGTATTTGGCATTAATCACTTTGATAATTTCATTAGCAATTACGGCATAACCACGAGCATTTGGATGCACACCATCTAAAGAGAACAATACTTGTCCTTCAGTAGCTGAACCACTAAAGTAGTTTGCTGTATAAATAGAACCTGTTTCAATTTTTAAACCAGTTACTAATTTATTCATGATAGCGTTCATATCAGCAACAGCTAAATCTTTTGTTCCCGCAATTGCAACAATTGAAGCATTAAATGCTGTAGTTGCAGAAGCAACTTTCGCTTTTTCGTTAGCTGTTAATACCCACTTGTTAGCCATTGGATAAGAAACCCCATTGATATTAATTAATGGAGATGGAGATGAAGGATTTGGCGTTCCAATTACTGAAGAAGCAGGTAAAACTACTAAATCAGCAGAAGTTGCTTGACGCGATTTTCCAAATACCGCTCCGAAAGCAGCTGCTGTTGGCGCTCCTAATGTTGGAGTTAAAGCTGCTGTAATTTCAGCTGATCTATCTGTTGCATCTACATCATTAATTAAAATTGGATTTGCAGCAGTTGCAGATAAAAGATTCACACGATTAGGCTCTCCATAAGCAGTAAAAATACCATCTAAAGGTCCGTATAATTGTGCATTTAATGCATTAATATTTGCAGATCCTCCCAACGCAGTTGGAGAAAGAGGTGCATAAGGAACAGTTGTAAAGTAAGGAATTGAAGTTACACTAGGAATAGTACAAACTACACCTTTCGCTCCGTTTGAAGTTAACGTATTGATAATTGTAGAATATACACTTGCGTAAACATTACTGTTTGTAATATCATTTCCTCCATAAGTTGCAGGATTTAAATTACCAGTTAAGTTATGATCAGCTGCAGCAGAAGTTCCATTACTTGCAGCACCACCGTTTGTTGCATAGGCTAACACATCATTTGCACCAATCCAGTTCGTAAAAAATGTTGGGTTTTTAGTCATTGCATCTCCTAAAACAGTAGCTCCCGAAGTAGTTGCATGACGTACAAAATAAGGATTTGCTTGTCCTAAAGCTACACCAGCTACGTTTCCATAACCAGAAGCTAATAAGTGAAATGATTTTGCACCAGGAACTCCCATGTTATTATAGGCTGTTGCTTGTAAAGCAGAAACTTCAATTGTTGAAGTTCCAGCGATATTTTCTGGACGACCTTGAGAAGCATCAATTACTAATCTTGTTCCAGCAATTGGAATACCGCCTAGCATTAATCCACCTAAGTTATTCACATCATCTATATAAGATGGCTGAGTAAAAGCACCACCACCTACTAATGAAAATTGTTGTGCTAATAAGTTAGGATAAGAATTCATTTGACTACTTTTTGAAACTGTACCATCCATATAACCTGCAGTAAGCGAGTTACCAACAGCTACATAAGAAGAAAAATTAGCTTCACCAGAAGTATAATCTGCATTCACTTCATTTTCAAATTCTGGTTCACAACTTGCAAAACCAATTGCTAAAGCTGCTAATATTATATATTTATTTTTCATTTTGACTGTTTTTTAAATTAGAAACCGTAAGTTATACCAATACCTGGAGAAAACACAGATGATTTATATGTTCCACCAAAAGATGTTAATCCATTATTAGTTGTTGGATCATCAAAATAATCATAAGAATTATTAACTTCATCAAAGTGTAAATATAAGAACGACATATCAATTCCAAATTTACTATTTAATTGATATGTAAATCCTCCTGTATAACCTACAGAATCGTTACGTGGCGTTTCTGGAGCAAAATAACCATTTTGAACTGGACTTTCATCAATATAATAACCACCTCTTACAGTAAATTTTTCTGTAGCTTTGTATTGAGCACCAAAACGGAACGTACTTGCATTTTTATAATTTCTTGGATTAATTGAAGTTGGTAAAGTATTTTCAAAATCAACATCTAAAGATTCATAAACATCCCATTTTGTGTAGTTGTAATCAAAAGCAAACAACCATTTATCAGAAGGCTTATAAGAAATACCAGCTGTAAGTTCAGCAGGTAATGGTAAATCTGCACTAAAAGTAGTATTCGTAAAAGTTGCTGAAGCAATAGCTGGAACATCAGCAAATGTTGCCTCTCCACCTCTAGCTTCCATGATGATTTCTGAACGATAATCCATACCTAAAGTCACTTGGTTCGTTAACTTAAACATCATACCTACATTATAACCCATTGCAGAAATTCCTTTTGCATCTAAAGTTACATCTGTACCACTTCCATTATTTGATAAAAGTGGATTTGGAGTTAAATTTCTATTGAAATTCACACTTCCTTGTACAAAAATAGGTCCACCACCAATACTAAAAATATCTTCTATTTTAAAAGAAACAGTTGGTTGAATAAAAATAGCTTGTAAATCAATATTATTAACTAAATGTGCACCAGCCCAATCTTGATCCCACTCTACAGAAGAACCATAAGGCGTATAAACTGCTAAACCAGCAGAAACCCAATCCGCAATTTTGTAAGTAGCATACACACTAAATGGAGTTCCCATATTGTCTGTTGAAGCTGTTTGATTATACTGAGAATTTTGAAATCTTGTTTTTGCAAACAAAGCATTTCCACCTACAGATAAGTTGAATTTTTTGTCTAAGAAAGACATCCCTGCAGGGTTAAAAAAGGTTACCTCTGCACTATTTACAACTGCAACTCCGGTATGCCCCATCGCCAATTGTTTCTGACCTTGAATTGAAACTCTATATCCACCTGCGAACATAGAAGCCGAAGCCAAGGTTAGTAATGATAAAGAAAATAATTTTCTCATAATTAAAATTTAGTTTAGTTTTAGTGTTAAAATATTATTTCAAAATTAACATTAATTATGAAATTAACAATTTTTTTAACAGAAATATTATGCATACATAGTATTTATTACACAAATTTCTCTATTTCACCATAAAATTCTTTTGGATTCTCAGCGTGTAGCCAGTGCCCTGCATTAGAAACTGTGTTTATTTTTGCTTCAGGAAAGTGATAATATATGGTTTCGAAATCGGCATCTAATATATAATCCGATTTGTCTCCACGAAGAAATAAGGTTGGTTTGTTAAAATGATTTTCAATTGGAAGTGGCGCACCAATTTCTGAAATTTTATCATTAAAAACTTTTAGATTAAATCGAAAGCCTAATTGTCCAGGTTCTACCCAATATAAGTTTTTTAGCAAAAATTGTTTTGTGCCAAAATCTGAAATAAATTCCGAAATGATTTCATCTACTTCAGCTCGACTTGGCTTTTCAGAAAAATCAATCGCATTTAATGCAGCTAATATAGTTTGATGATGTGGCGCGTAATATTTCGGACCAATATCGGCAACAATTAATTTCTCAATCAATTCTGGATATTGTGTTGCAAACAACATCGCAATTTTCCCACCCATGGAATGTCCTAAAAGCGTAATGTTTTCTAAGTTATGAAAATCGACATACACTTTCACGTCTTCCACCATCACATCATAGTTAAATTCGTCTGAATGAAAACTTTTTCCATGATTTCGCATATCTAACACATGAATTTGAAATCCCAATTGCGCAAATTGCGCACTTAAGGTTTTCCAATTGTCTGACATGCCCAAAAATCCGTGAATAATTACAAACGGTTTTCCCTCACCTTCTATTTTCGAGTATAACATTTTCTAAAAGTTTCTGAAAAATTATTTCAATTTTCTTAAATACATATTCACTACGTTTTCAAAACCTAAATATAACGATTCCGAAACTAAAGCATGACCAATTGAAACTTCTAGTAAATTCGGAATATTTTCTTTGAAAAATTGGATATTATCTAAACTTAAATCGTGTCCAGCATTAATTCCTAAACCTAATTCATTTGCTCTAATAGCCGCTTTCACAAAAGGTTCAATCGCTTTTTGATTTCCTAAACCATATTGATGCGCGAAAGCTTCGGTGTATAATTCAATTCTATCTGTTCCCGTTTCTTTTGCGCCGTCAATCATCGCTTCAACAGGATCCACAAAAATAGAAACGCGAATATTATTACGTTGAAATTCTTGAACGACTTCTTTTAAATACGATTGGTGTTTTATGGTATCCCAACCCGCATTTGAAGTTAAAGCTCCGATAGCATCTGGCACTAAAGTTACTTGGTCTGGTTTGCATTCTAAAACTAAATCAATAAAATTATGTTGTGGATTTCCTTCTATATTATATTCGGCATACACCACACTTTTCAAATCTCGTGCATCTTGGTACGTAATATGTCTTTCATCTGGACGCGGATGAATTGTTATTCCGTTCGCACCAAACTTTTGAATATCTTTTGCAACTTGCAATAAATCAGGAACATTACCACCACGAGCATTTCTTAAGGTCGCAATTTTATTAATATTAACAGATAACTTTGTCATAATTGTATTTAATTTG
>JAZKHI010000132.1:0-2552 GCA_040385445.1 Bacteroidota bacterium
CGAATTGTTTGTATTTTGATTCCAAAATCAAATCTCTGGCGTGTAGTTTTATTTCTTGGGTAATTCCAGAAAAAGAAAACTTTTCAGAAATTAATTTTCCATTTAATAAAACACTTTCAATTCCAAAAATAGAGTTCCAGAATTCTATTTTATTCGAGTCAATATTAAATTCAGCGTATTTCATTTTTGTTTTGAGTTTTTTTGTGACGTTTTGCCGGTTGACGAGGTTGCGAACTTCGTAACCGATTATTTTCGGCTTAACGACAACTAGATGCGGAAAGGTAATTCCACTAAATTCCAGCTATATCAAAACAGCTGTTAACTGTTGTTTTTTTGTTAGTTTGTTCTTTTCAAATTACATTTAGTTTTTCAAATAAAACTCTGTTTCGTTCTTTTGAATCATTCAATATTTTGTCAAAACTTAAAATTTCCACATACATATTATAATTGTCGTTAAAAAAGAAAAAACCATCTCCACTTGGTAAAAGTTTATAACCACCATCTTTGGCATATGATTTTAATTTTTTAGTTAAATCACAGATTATGTACGCATAAATTGGAGTGTTTTCTCTGAAATTGAATTCTCTGTCATCTTTATCTTTTGCTTCACCACTTATAATTTCTCTTGCGTAACGTGTTACTTGCTGAATTGGGTTTTCTTCATCAGTATAATCATCTCTCATTGGTCTTTTAAACTCAATAATTACAACAGACTCATACGGTTTACTATCATTAGAGAATGCAAAAGGCTTATTAAAAACAATAATATCAGGTCTTTCGCTGGAATTTGAATTTAGAGGCTTTATTTTTTTGAATTTTTTATCTGAAGCCAAATATTTGTGATATGATAATTTTTCATCAATCATCCACAAATTATGGTCTTCAAATCCGATTTCATCCGATAAGGTTTGTAAAGGAAATATTAAACTATGAACTGCTTTTTCTGGAGCTTTTGTTTTAAGGAATTTTTCAAATAAATCTAATACTAATTTTCTATGAATGACATACTCTGATAATTTGGAGTTTCCAACTTCAATTATTTTTGCGTATATCTCTTTGTGGTTTTCTGTAAATTCTTCTTTATCGTTTTCATTCTCAATGAATTTCAAAATCGATTTAGCTTCTTTTTTTACATCTAATTCTAAACTTTGTTGAATTTTAAACAATTCAATTTCCATTTTTTCGTCAGATAGGGTAGAGGGGATTTTTTTTAGTTCGTTTGATTTGTATTTCAAAAGTTGTTTATATCTCGGATGTTGGGAAACAAATTCTTGTACTTTAACAAATCTTGTTTGAGAAAGTTTTTGAATTTGATCTTCAAATTCAGAATAAATTATTTCTGTAATTTTTTGGCGTAATTCTTCTTGTGTTACTTCGTCCGGAAATGAAATTTCTCCTTTTGTAAAAGCAATTGTTGTTCTTTCATCATTAACATTATTATCTAAAAATTTTCCTTCAACATATACTGAAATTGAAAATGGAATTCCTTCAGTATCGTAAAGGAAATTATCCATTTCAGGAATGTCAATTGAGATTTTGTCAAAAATTACTTCTCTTGTGTTTGCACAATAATGAATTTTATTATCGACTTTGTTACTGTAAAGTTTTACAAAATTTAATGTAAATTCGTTTTGTCTAATTTTTAATTTCTTAGATTCAACTTGTCCTTTTGTAAAAAGTTTAAATAAGTCATTAACTACAATTTGACTTCCCAAGTCGTTTAATAATATTCTTGGACAATTTTTGTTTAAGAAATATACAAATCCGTGTTCAATAATTTTTAATGCAATATCTTCGGCACGATTATTACACCATTTTCTATATTCTGGTTTTAGACCATTTAACTTCACTATTGTATATCTTTCTTGTGAAGTGTTTACTTGTTCCAAAGTATGTTTTTCAATCCCGATTTTGGTTGGTTCAAAATTGAATTTTCTTAAATTCCATTGGTCATTTTCTCTAAATCGACTTTCAATTTCTGCCCTTTTAAATGCTCTTAACCAAGTAAATCGGCCAATTCCTTTTCCGCCTTTTGCAAATTTGTATGTCGAATGTGCATAATTAAATGAATCATAATTTTCTGAATTAAAACCAATTCCATTGTCTTTAATCTCAAAATTAATTATTTCGGGTAAAATGTCACTTTCGTTAAATTCAATTTCTTTTTGTGTTGAGCGAATTATGTCTATTTCAATTATCCCAATATTTGTCGAACTATCTTCTTCAATTGCTTGAATTGAATTTACAATCGCTTCAAATAGCGGAAGCAAAGTGTTGTTAAATGAAAGTTTCTTTTCGTTTATTTTTCCTTTTATGTCAATTTGCATAGTTTTTTTCGATTTTTTGGGGTAAAATAACAGTTAACTTGTATAAAGGCGAAACAAACCTTCGCATATGCACCCAAATATGGGTGGCTTGGCAAAACTTTATTTGGCTTTTTATTTTCTCAAATATATTAAATTTTTCTTACAATTTTTCTTGAAAAGAATAAACGTTATAGTTATTGCGGTTTGCGTGAGGGAGGGAAGTGGCATCCTTTATTTTCTTTCTTT
>JAZKHI010000133.1:0-13047 GCA_040385445.1 Bacteroidota bacterium
ATCATACAATTAATGGTTGTAGAGTGAATTCTGGAGATATGATGGGAAGTGGAACTATTTCAGGGCCAACTCCAGATTCTTTCGGTTCGATGTTAGAATTATCTTGGGGTGGAAAAAATCCAATTCAAATGAATGATGGTTCGGAACGTAAATTTATCAACGATAACGATACAGTAATTATTAGAGGATATTGCCAAAATAACGAGGTTAGAATTGGTTTCGGAGAAGTATCAAGTAAATTATTACCAGCTTTAGATTTAAAATTTTAGTATGAAGTATGCATTTCTTTTATTTACTTTAATTTCTACAACTTGTTTTGCACAGAAACCATGTGAAAAGGATTCTGTGTACAATCAGTTTGATTTTTGGGTAGGTGAATGGAATGTTTATGCTAAAAACGGTCAATTAGCAGGAACCAGTAAAATATCTGAAATTCTGGATAATTGTGTAATTTTAGAAGAATGGACATCTGTTGGAGTACAACAAGGATTAGTGTTTTCTGGTAAAAGTTTTAATTCATATAATGCTTTAACCAAACAATGGCAACAAAATTGGATTGATAACACAGGAGGAACGACAGAATTTTTAACGGGTTCTTTTAGTAACAATGTAATGCAATTTTTAAGTCGTCCTTTTCCTAACGGAAAAAATATTTTAAGTATTAGAAGATTGTCTTTTTATAATTTAGAAAGCGGAAAAGTTCGTCAATTTGGTGAAATTTCATCCGATGAAGGAAAAACGTGGACCGTTGAATATGATTTAGAATACAGAAAAAAATAATTTAGGCATAGTATTTGTCTACAAAATAGATTAAAAACAATTTTATGAAGAAAATTTTACTTATTGCATTACTAACAATTTTATCTTCTTGCGGTGTAAGAAATACGCAAAGCATGTTGAGTAATGGTGATTACGATGGCGCTATTAATAGAGCATTAGACGGATTGAGAACGAATAAAAACTCAAAAGGAAACCAAGATTATGTGTATCTTTTAGAAGAAGCATTCGCTAAAGCGAAACAACGCGATTTAAATGATTTGTCTTTATTGATTAAAGAAAATAATCCTGCAAATTTAGAGAAAATCTATAATTTGTATAGTCAATTACACAATCGTCAAGACAGAATTAGAGGTGTGTTACCTTTAATGTTAATCAAAGAAAACAGAAATGCAATTTTTCCTTTCAGTGATTATTCTAACGAATTAATTGCGAGTAAAGCAGATTTGTCTGTTTATTTATACGACAATGCAAAAAAGTTACTTTCTTCAAGAAATAAATTGGTTATTCGTGAAGCTTATGATGATTTGGCCTATTTAGATAAACTAAATCCAAATTATAAAGATGTAAGAAATTTGATGGATCAAGCACAATTTAGAGGAACTGATTTTGTATTAGTTTCTACTAAAAACGATACGCAAATGGTTATTCCAGTTCGTTTGCAAGATGATATGTTGGATTTTAGTACTTACGGAATCAATGATAAATGGACAGTTTATCACAATAAAAAGCAAAAAGAGATTGCTTATGACTTTGCGATGATTGTTAATTTTAGAGAAATTAAAATCTCTCCAGAACAAGTTCGTGAAAAACAATTTATAAAAGAAAAACAAATTAAAGACGGAACAAAACCACTTTTAGATGCTAATGGTGTTCAGGTTAAAGATTCTGAAGGAAAACCAATGGTTGTGGATGTGATGAAATCGATTACGGCAAGTATTTATGAATTCACACAATTTAAATCGGTACAAACTACTGCAAAAGTGGAATACATGGATTTAAATAGCAAACAATTAATTGACGCGTATCCTTTATCTAGCGAATTTGTTTTTAGTTATATTTATGCAAACTACAATGGCGATAAACGAGCTTGTGAGCAAGATTATTATCAATATTTCGATAGAAGAGCGGTTCCGTTTCCAACAAACGAACAAATGGTTTATGATTCTGGTGAAGACTTAAAAGCAAAATTAAAATCTATTATTACTGGTAACAGATTTAGAAGATAATATACAATAAATTAAACATTTAGTAAAAGCGTATTTGAATTTCAAATGCGCTTTTTTTTGTATAATTGTTTTTGCAAAAGTTTGATTTTTAATTAATTCTGTTATTTTTGTAAGAATTAATTTTAAAAAATACAAATATGAAAAGAAAATTATTAATCCTTTTTGCTTTGGCGAGCAATCATTTCATTTTTTCTCAAAGTATAGAAAAAATGTCACGTGTAGATGTGGATGGATTCTACACCAATCCTATCGTTTCTCCTAATGGAGAATTTACTTTGTTAACTGGACATCATTTTAAAGGCGTCTATGTTTTAAATCTGAAAACAAACGATATCACTCAAATTTCTGACAAAGAAGGAAGTGGTTATGGCTACTCTTGGGATAACAATAACGAAATGGTTTATTTCAAACAAAAAGAAGTCAAAGAATATTTTTCAGATTCTAAAGTGTATAGTTATTCTTTAAAAACTAAAGCGACAATTCTAATGCCAGATATCGACATCAATACGTTGTCTTCTTATCATGGTGTAGCAAATAATGCCGCAAGTCAAATTGTGGTTTATACAAATATGACGACTCTAAAAATTGAAGCGAAAGATTTAATTTCGAAAAGAAGTTGGGTAATTACTTCAGAAGAAGGACAATATTATAATGCACTTTTATCTCCTGATGGAAAAAAAGTTGCGGTTCATAATGGTGCCGATATTTATGTGTATGATGTCAATGGAAATGGAAATGGTCAGAAAATTGGAACTGGAATTGCGACATCTTGGTCGGAAGATAATCAACATTTAATTGGTTTTTTAGACACGAGTGAAGACGGACATAACGTGACAAATTCTGAGTTGTACTTATTCGATATTAAAACACTAAAATCGAAGAAAGTAACCAATACGGAAGTGTTATTAGAAATGTTTCCAAGTTTCGTAGGTAAAGACAAAGTGCTTTTTACAGATGACAAAACGGGTGCAATTTATACAGCTAATTTAAAAATGTAATTCCGATGAAAAATATATTTAAAATAGTAATGGCGGTATTGTTTTCGTTAAACGTACAATCGCAAATTATAGTAATTGATCCAGGACATGGTTATGGAGCCACAACATCTGACAATCCGGATGGAAGAACAGCAATAGAAATTGAAACGTCTTTAGAAGTAGGTTTACGTACTCGAAATTTAATTCAGAATAGTTGTACTTGGACGGTTCAAATGACAAGAACAACGAATTTAAATAGTTGGGTTTCGGTAACACAACGCGGACAAATGGCAAATAATTGGAATGCTGACAGATTATTGAGTATTCATTGTAACGCTGGTGGTGGAACGGGAACAGAAACGTTTTATTGTACTCAAGATGATACGAACACACCTCCAGATGTAGCTTTCGCTCAAAAGATTCAAACCGATATGGTTTCTGGCGGTTCTTGGAACAACAGAAGATGTGTAGAAGATAATAGTTTCTTAGCGTATCATTTAGGTGTTTTAAGATATTCGGCAGCTACAGGATGTTTAAATGAAATTGGCTTTGTGGATTCAGCTGACGCGACGAAATTAACAAGTTCAACTTGGAGAGATGCTTTTGCTTTGTCGTATTTCAATGCATTAAAATCGAATTTAAATTTAACTTGCGCTACAACTCCAGCACCTGGAGCATTTTCGCTTACCGTGACTCCAGAATGTAATGGAACCACATCAAGAATGGCTTTAAGTTGGACGGCTTCTGCAAATGCCACTTCTTATGATATTTATAAAAATGGTGCTTTGTGGGATTCAAATATCGCAACAACATCTTACACCAACACAAGTGGAGTAGTAGCAGGAACAACTTATACGTATTATGTAAAAGCGAAGAATGCGGGTGCAACTCAAACTACCAATTCAAATGGAACAGTTTCAGTTACGGCTTTAGATTGTAATCCAATTCCGGGAGCATTTACGCTGACTGTAATTCCAGAATGTAGTGGAACGGCAACGAGAAATAGATTAACTTGGACAGCTTCTGCTAATGCAACTTCTTACGATTTATATAGAAATGGATCTTTATATGCAAGTAGTATTGCAGGAACAACTTATACGAATACGGCTGTAACGGCTGGGACTTCTTATTCGTATTATGTAAAAGCTAAAAATGCAACAGCGACTCAAACCACAAATTCAAACGGAACGCAAACAGTTGTAGCTTTAAATTGTTCGACTCCAGGAACGTTTACTATTTCTGCTACAGCGGAATGTAATGGAACTGCAAGTAGAATTAATTTAACTTGGACGGCTTCAGCAAATGCGACATCTTACGATGTATATAGAAATGGAAATTTATATGCTTCAGATGTAACGGGAACACAATTTTTAAATACGTTTATTACGGTTGGAACAACTTACACGTATTCAATGATTGCTAAAAACAATATTGGAACCTTAGCCAATTCAAACGGAATGGTTTCGGCAACAGCAATAGTTTGTGCTCCAGGAACTTTTACTGCGACGGCAACACCAACGTGTAGCGGAACAACAAGTGCGATTAATTTAACTTGGACAGCTTCTGCAAATGCCACATCGTATGATATTTATAGAAATGGGAATTTATATGCTTCGGATGTAACTGGAACTTCTTTTTTAAATACGTATTTAATTACGGCTGGAACAACTTATACGTATTATGTAAAAGCAAAAAATACAGCAGGAACTTTAAATAATTCTAACGGAACATTATCTGTAACGGCAACAAATTGTTCTGGTGCGAAAATGTCTGAAGAAAATAATATAAAAGAAACGCTTACACTTTCTTTTTATCCGAATCCAACGGATGGAATTTTGAATTTAGAAATCAATAAAACGGAAGTTGACAATATTCATTATATGATTATGGATATGAATGGAAGAATCATCAAAGAAGCTAATTTAGAAACGGAAAGAAGCATTAATCTTTCGCAATTGCTATCTGCGACTTACTTTGTTAGGGTAGTTGTTGACGGACAAGAATTTGTAAAACAGATTATCAAGAAATAACAATTGTTGATGTAAAAACCAAAAGCACTTTCGAGAAATCGGAAGTGCTTTTTTATTTTGAGTAAAATATTTTTACGTAAACTGTTTCAAATCGTCAACAGAAATACTATCGTGTGATTCATTAAAAACTGCTTTTCCATTTCGGATAACGACAATTTGTGGCGATTGATGAGTTACATTATATCTGCTTGCGATTTCATTAGATAAATCTCTAAAGTTCAATAAATCCAGTAAAAACCAATCCATTTTATCTTCTGGAAAATTAAATTCTAAATCAAACTGCTTCAAAACAGTACGGCTAATAATACATCGCGTGCTGTGTTTAAAAAGTACCACTGGTTTCGTATGTGAAATTTCATCAATTTCATCAAATTGTTCCTTTGCATTTAATGTGAAAAATTTAGCTTCCACATTTTCCTTCTGGTTATCTTCAGATTTGTTTTCTCCAAAGATATTTTTAAATAAGCTCATATTTTGTCATTTTTTAAGACTTTTTGTCGTAATTTCATAGTGAAAATTGTATAAATACAGACATTTTGTCGTTAAATCTAATTTGGAATATAAATTGACCAAATTCTTCGCAAATATACTATTCAATTGTATATAATAATGTTAGTGTAATCACAAAAATATATGAACTTAAATAATTTAACCATTAAATCGCAAGAAGCTTTGCAACAAGCACAGCAAATTGCACAAGGTTTCGGGCAACAACAACTCGAAAACGAACACATTTTTAAAGCTATTTTAGAAGTGGACACAACGGTTACACCATTTATTTTGAAAAAGGTAAATGTGAATATCGATTTGTTCCAAAGAATTCTAGATAGCACAATCCAAAGTTTTCCAAAAGTTTCTGGCGGAGATGTTATGTTGTCTCGTGATGCTTCGAATGCATTAAATGAAGCTTCCATCATCGCTAAAAAAATGAATGATGATTTTGTTTCTATCGAACACATCATCTTAGGAATTTTCAAATCGAAAAGTAAAGTCGCACAGATATTAAAAGATCAAGGCGTAACGGAAAAAGATTTAGTTACGGCTATTACAGAACTTCGAAAAGGTGAACGCGTAACATCATCGTCAGCAGAAGAAACCTATAATGCTTTAAACAAATACGGGAAAAACCTAAACGATTTAGCGCAAAACGGAAAGCTAGATCCTGTTATTGGTCGCGATGAAGAAATTCGAAGAGTGTTGCAAATCTTAACGCGAAGAACGAAAAATAATCCAATGTTAGTTGGTGAACCAGGAGTTGGTAAAACCGCTATTGCAGAAGGTTTAGCGCACCGAATTGTAGATGGCGATGTACCAGAAAATCTGAAAGATAAAATTGTATATTCTTTAGATATGGGTGCGCTTATCGCTGGTGCGAAATACAAAGGAGAATTCGAAGAACGTTTAAAAGCTGTCGTAAAAGAAGTAACTTCTGCGGAAGGTGACATCATTCTTTTCATTGATGAAATTCATACGTTGGTTGGTGCTGGTGGCGGAGAAGGCGCTATGGATGCGGCAAATATTTTAAAACCTGCTTTAGCTCGAGGCGAATTACGTGCGATTGGTGCTACGACTTTAGACGAATATCAAAAATATTTCGAAAAAGATAAAGCGTTAGAACGTCGTTTTCAGAAAATTATGGTGGATGAACCCGATACGGAAAGCGCGATTTCCATTCTTCGTGGAATCAAAGAGAAATACGAAGCACATCATAAAGTTCGAATTAAAGACGACGCGATTATTGCTGCGGTAGAATTGTCGCAACGTTATATTACGAATCGTTTTTTACCAGATAAAGCTATCGATTTAATGGACGAAGCGGCTTCAAAATTGCGTATGGAAATCAATTCAAAACCAGAAGAATTAGATGTTTTGGATAGAAAAATAATGCAATTAGAAATTGAAATAGAAGCGATTAAAAGAGAGAATGATGAATCAAAATTAAGGACTTTAAATGTTGAATTGTCTGAACAGAAAGAACAACGTAACGAAATTTATGCGAAATGGAAATCAGAGAAAGATATTGTAGATGCAATTCAGAATTACAAACAACAAATTGAAGATTTCAAACTAGAAGCAGAACGTGCAGAACGTGAAGCAGAATACGGAAAAGTAGCGGAAATTCGATACGGAAAAATCATCGAAGCGCAAAAGAAATTAGATGAATTGCAAATTGAATTGCTAGAAAATCAAAGCGAGAAATCGTTAATAAAAGAAGAAGTAACTCAAGAAGATATTGCTGAGGTTGTAGCAAAATGGACGGGAATTCCGGTTACCAAAATGCTACAAAGTGAACGTGAAAAATTACTGAATTTAGAAGACGAATTGCATAAAAGAGTCGTTGGTCAAGAGGAAGCAATTGAAGCCATTTCGGATGCCGTGAGAAGAAGTCGTGCCGGTTTACAAGACATGAAAAAACCTTTAGGAACATTTTTATTCTTGGGTACAACTGGAGTCGGAAAAACAGAATTAGCAAAAGCGTTAGCGGATTATCTTTTCGATGATGAAACGGCGATGACTCGAATTGATATGAGTGAATACCAAGAACGTCATAGCGTGAGCCGATTAGTTGGTGCGCCTCCAGGATATGTGGGTTATGATGAAGGCGGACAATTAACGGAAGCGGTGAGAAGAAGACCGTATTCAGTAATTTTGTTAGATGAGATCGAAAAAGCGCATCCTGATACTTTTAATATTTTATTACAAGTGTTAGATGAAGGAAGGTTGACTGATAATAAAGGAAGATTGGCGGATTTCAAAAACACTATTATTATCATGACATCCAATATGGGAAGTCATATTATTCAAGAGAAATTTGAGAATCTGAAGGGAAGTGTTGAAACCGCAATGGAATTGGCAAAAGTTGAGGTTTTAGGTTTATTGAAACAAACAGTCCGACCAGAGTTTATCAATAGAATTGACGACATTGTGATGTTTACGCCATTGACAAGTGCGAATATTAAGCAAATTGTTGGTTTACAATTGAAATCGGTATTTAAAATGTTAGAACAACAACACATTTCTATGTCGGCAACAGATGAAGCGATTGATTATTTAGCTGTAAAAGGTTACGAACCAGAATTCGGAGCACGACCAGTAAAAAGAGTCATTCAGCGTGAAGTTTTAAATAAGTTGTCTAAAGAAATTTTGGCAGGAAACATTAAAACGGATGCAGTGGTTTTAATTGATTGTTTCGATAATCAATTGGTTTTTAGAAACCAAGAATAAGAAAATTAAAATAGAATTTTTAAGTCTAGTCGTCGAAAGATTACTAGACTTTTTTATTCTAATTCATTGATAAAAATATTATATTTGATGTTTATTTTAAAATAATTCTTCATGAAACAGCTCATACTAGTACTATCATTTTTCTTTTTTAATTATACATTTTCTCAAGATATTATTGGAACTTGGAAAGTAGTGGAAATTAGTGAATATAAAGAGACTGAAGAAATGAAAAAAATGATGTCAGATATTTTTCTGAATTCTGAATTTACATTTACAACAGATAAGAAATTTCAATTTTCTACATCAAATAAAACGAGAGCAACTTTAGAATTTACTAAAGGATTTTCAAATACTTCTTGGATTTTAGATTCTAAAAATCAAGTAATTAAAGTTGGTTCTAAAAAAGATAATTATTCAATTCTTATTGTTCTTTATAAAGAAATTGATGGTATAATGTATTTTCAACTTCATGAATTTAATTATATTTTTAAAATGGAAAAAGTAGTGAAAGAGTAACTTTTCTTAAAAACAACAATTATGCATCCAGATATTCAAAAATATAATAATTCTCATGTAGGTGAAACTTATCTCATTTGTAGTCTTTTAAGTGAGATTATTATGGAAAACTTTCCGGAAGCTGAAAATAAAGTTTGGCATGCACATCCGGTTTGGTTTTTGGACGGAAATCCAATTGTAGGTTACGATAAATTAAAAGATTGTGTGCGATTGATGTTTTGGAGTGGCGCGAGTTTCGAGGAAGAAGAACTTAAAATCGGAACTGGTAAATTCAAAGACGCTTCTAAAAAATATACAGATGTTTCTCAAATTAATGTGGATGATGTAAAACGTTGGATTGAAAAATCAAAAAAAATTCAATGGGATTATAAAAATATTGTGAAACGAAAAGGCGTTTTAGAACGTTTGAAATAATCTTAAGAATTCTATGAGTCAAATTACATTTTCCGATTTCACTAAAGTAGAAATGCGTGTTGGAACAGTTATACATGCAGAAGTCTTTCTTGAAGCTAAAATTCCTGCTTATAAAGTTACCATTGATTTTGGAGAAATCGGTATCAAAAAAACATCTGCACAAATTACAAAATTGTATCAACCTGAAGATTTAATAGGTAAGCAAATTGTGGCTGTTGTCAATTTTCCGCCAAAGCAAATTGCGAATTTTATGAGCGAATGCTTAATCTTAGGAGCAGTTGGCGATGAAAAATTAATATCCTTATTGTCTCCAAATCATAAAATGGAGAATGGTTTAAAAATAGGTTAGGAGTATCTTTATTGACCTAGAAAAATATAGGTATTTACACTTAAATATTGTGGTTTTTGAGTAATTGAAACATTACTTCCTCCTGACGGAATTGATAATGAATGTGTATGAGAACCTTCATTTGCTGATGTTCCTGAAAAGGCTGATAAATCATCTGGTTTAGCCACAACTATGTTTAGTAATGGTAAAAGTGCTAAAACATTAGTTGCTAAACCAAGCGTTTGTGAAGGCGTATTTGTATCGCTATAGGTATGTGTGTGAGCTCCTGTTGTAGAAGTTGTTCCTGTAAAATTCACATTTGGTAATTGTGCTTGAGTAAGCGTGAAAGTATTTCCTGTTTGAATGTTTCCTGTAGCTGTACCATTTGTAGCTTTTATAAATGTATCAGCCACATTTGGAATTGTACCACTAAATCCTAAAGCAACGGCGTTAACTTGTTGAATAGATGAAAGTGACGAAATCAATCTTCCATCTAATAAAACCCAACCTTCATGATCTGCTTTATCCGCTGCGATTTGTTTAATGTCGCCAATTTTTCTTCCAGTTAGCCCCATTAAAACCCATTTAGTTCCGTCATTATAATATAAATCAGGTTGAACCGAAATTGGAATACTACTTAAATTATTAGTGGTGTTATAAACCAACATTCCTTCCACATGTGTGGATAGTGGTGCACTTAAAGTTGTAGTTGAAAGGGCATTTCGAGACATTAAAGCGCCTTTCGTAGTGGATGGAACATCTAATAATGCATTAGTGTTTGGTGTTGTTGTGTTTATTCCAACATTTTGAGAAAATAAATCCTGACAAGTGATCATAAACAATAATAGAATAGTAATTTTTTTCATGGTTTTAGAATTTATTAATGACAAAATCTTAATTTAAAATAGTAGTTTCTTATTTTCCTAAATACACAAATGCATTCAATTTATAATTACTAACTTCAGGTAAAGTATTTCCTGAACCTCCAGAGTTTAAATTTGCAGTATGTGAATGTGAACCTTCGCTTGATGTAGTATCTATGGTGGTAATTTCATCTTTATCACCAACGTTGGTATCTAAAATATTTAAAACCACTAAACCTAAAATACCTAATAGAGAAGTAACAACATTTAAATCTTCATCAGTGGAATGATATCGGTCACCAAAATTATGGGAATGTGCACCATCTGAACTTGTTGTTCCTGTGAAATTTACATTTGGTAATTGACTTTGTGATAGATATGTAGTGTTGGAACCACCAGTGCTATATAAAGCTTCAGCTCCTTTTGCTTTTAACATTCTATTTGTAGCATCTGGAATATGTATTGACATGCCTAAACCATTTGCAACATTTTGTGCGTTTGCAGGTAAAGACGTAATGGTTCTTCCATTCAATAAATACCAGCCACTGTGATCGCTAATTGCATAACTGTATTTTATATCTCCAATTTTAGTTGGATTAGTATCTAGTCTAATCCACATGTTTCCGTTGTTATAGTAAAAACCTGGGGTGACACTTAATATTCCGCTTCCGCTGGTTGCTAAATTATAAACAATCATTCCTTGTTCATGAGCTGTTAATGGCGAGGCTGTTGCACAATCAATTAAATTTATTCGAGTAAGTAATAAACCTTTAGTTGATGTGTTTGTGCCAATTTCTATAGCAGCATCATCATTTAATGAAGTTGTACCAAATCCAACTTGTGTGAATCCAAAAGAAGGAATTACTAATGCTAAAATATAATATACTTTTCTCATTTTATTTTATTTTTAAAGACCTAAGTAAACAAAAACATTCGTTGATAAATATGCAGGAATTCGTGTTACAGCTGCTCCAGTTCCGCCAGAATTTAAACTTACAGTATGGGAATGTGCAGCAGTTGCACTTGTGGTTCTGTTGTTAGTTGCTACATTGTCATTTTCAGCAACTTTAAGAATGGTAAATAAAGTTAATGCACTTGTAGAAAGTAATCCTACATTCTGATTACCAGCATAACTATCAACTTGATGTGTATGACCACCATCATTAGTTGTGGAACCTAAAAAGTTTACATTTGGTAATTGAGCTTGACTCACTGTAAATGTATTTGAACCACCATGAATAGCAACTGGTTCAGCGGTATTTATCGTTTTTAAAAACCGATTGGTAGCGTCAGGAATATTTGTTCCGTATCCAATAATTGAAGCTGCTGATTGTGCTGTTGCCGATAGGGTTGTTTTTGCTCGACCATTTAATAAATACCAGCCATCATGATCAGTTGTCGCAAAACTATGTTTTAATTCGCCTAATTTCGTAGTATTTGGTTCTAAACGTTCCCAATTTACACCGTTATTTATATAAAGTCCAGGAAAAACAATGTTTTCCAATGTGCCTGCAGATGCAGTATTGAACACCATCATTCCAGCTACATGCGAGGATAATGGAGCAGGATTGTTCAGTGCCACTAAATTAAGTCTTGGAATTAGTAAGCCTTTGTCTGTGGATGACAATTCCAAATAAGAATCACTATTTGGATTTTCCGTATTAATACCAACCTGTCCAAATGTGGAAAGCGATATGAAGCAAAATGAAAGTAGAATTTTTTTCAAAATATTAAGTTTTAAGTAGTTAAAAACTTGTTAAAATTAATTTATTGTTCTATTTTTTTGGGGATTTTATTATGCTAATTACTACTATTTGGAGTGTTTGGTAGTTTATTATGAAAGAATCTAAAGTCAATATGTGTTATTTTTAGAAAAATAACTAGGGGAATTTTATCACATAATAATATTCGCAAAACATGATATTTAAATCACAAATTATTCTTATGTTTTGTAAATATAGAATACTTTTTTAAATAAAACAAGAAAAATATGCGCAATTTGCGAAAATTAATGTTAATTTAATTTAGTAGTAATTTCAGATTTAATGAATCGTTTTTCTTATTAAAAAATACTTAAAATATTTTTGTTATATTTGATATTCAACTTTAAAACTTAGAACTATGAACAATATTATTTTAAAGAATGGAATTTTTGGAGGATTAGTAGTTTCTGCTGTTATGTGCTACGTAACGTATTCTATGAAATCAAATCCAGATATGGAACCAAATATGTATATGGGTTTTGGTAGTATGATTGTTGCTTTTGCATTTATTGTTTTTGGAATTTTACAACAACGAAAAGCGAACAATGATAGTATAAGTTTTGGATCAGCTTTTAAAACAGGATTATTAATTGCTTTTATCACATCAACCATTTATGTTTTAGTTTGGTTAGTTATTTTTTATAATTTTTTCCCAGATTTCATAGAACGATATGGTGAAATCATGGCGAAAAATACACCAGCTGATGAATTAGCTGCTAAGCAAGAAGAACTAGAATGGATGAAAGGTGTTTATAAATCTCCATTAGGAATTATAGGAATGACTTATTTAGAAATTTTCCCACTAGGAATAGTTGTAGCTTTAATTTCTGCTTTAATATTA
The DNA here is from genome assembly GCA_040385445.1 of Bacteroidota bacterium. Classification (GTDB taxonomy): domain Bacteria; phylum Bacteroidota; class Bacteroidia; order Flavobacteriales; family Flavobacteriaceae; genus Flavobacterium. The sequence continues at coordinate 12,964 of JAZKHI010000133.1, forward strand.
AAGAAGAAATAATAGTTAATGAAACATTTTAAAATTTTATTTTTTTTATTTTTTGCAAGTTTTTCTTTTTCTCAAATTAATTTT
>JAZKHI010000134.1:0-1287 GCA_040385445.1 Bacteroidota bacterium
ACTACAAGTTAAGGGAGGTGCTGCGAACCCGTCGCCACCGGTTGGACCTGCTTTGGGAGCTGCTGGGGTTAACATCATGGAGTTCTGTAAGCAATTTAATGCTAGAACACAAGATAAACCTGGCAAAATATGTCCAGTACAAATTACTGTATATAAAGACAAGTCTTTTGACTTCGTTGTAAAAACTCCACCTGCTGCAGTTCAATTAATGGATGCTGCAAAATTAAAGTCTGGTTCAGGAGAGCCTAATCGTAAAAAAGTAGCTAACGTTACTTGGGATCAGATTAAGGTAATCGCTGAAGATAAAATGGCAGATTTAAATGCATTCACAATGGAAGCTGCAATGAGTATGATTGCTGGAACAGCTAGATCTATGGGTATAACTGTAACTGGAGATTCTCCTCTAAAATAAGAGATATGGCAAAATTGACAAAAAAGCAAAAAGAAGCTGCTGCAAAAATTGAAAAGAATAAATTATATTCTTTAAAAGATGCATCAGTATTAATCAAACAAATTGCTTCTGCAAAGTTTGATGAATCAGTTGATATCTCTGTTAGACTTGGAGTAGACCCAAGAAAAGCAAATCAAATGGTAAGAGGTGTGGTTGCATTACCACACGGTACAGGTAAAGATGTAAGAGTTTTAGCTCTTGTTACTCCAGATAAAGAAGCGGAAGCTAAAGCAGCAGGTGCAGACCACGTTGGTTTAGATGACTACCTTCAAAAAATCAAAGATGGTTGGACAGATATTGATGTAATCATCACTATGCCAGCTGTTATGGGTAAATTAGGTCCATTAGGACGTGTTTTAGGACCAAGAGGTTTAATGCCAAACCCTAAAACAGGTACTGTAACTATGGATGTTGCTAAAGCAATTCAAGAAGTTAAAGCTGGTAAAATTGACTTTAAAGTTGATAAAACTGGTATCGTTCATGCAGGAATAGGTAGAGTGTCATTTGATGCTGATAAAATCTATGACAACGCACACGAAATTGTTCAAACATTAATCAAATTAAAACCAACTGCAGCGAAAGGTACTTACATTAAGTCTATTCACTTAACAAGTACTATGAGCCCTGCTATCGCTTTAGATCCTAAAGCAGTATAATTGGTAGTTAAATATATTTAGTATGACTAGAGAAGAAAAATCAATTGCTATTGAAAATTTGACTGCACAGTTAGCAGATGTGAACGTTGTGTATTTAGCAGACGTATCTGGACTTGATGCAGGAACTACTTCTGACTTAAGAAGAGCTTGTTTTAAAGCAGGAATCAAATTAGAAGTTGT
>JAZKHI010000134.1:1387-32875 GCA_040385445.1 Bacteroidota bacterium
ATTAAATCTAGAGAAGAAGTTATCGGTGAAATCATCGGATTATTACAATCTCCAGCTAAACGTATACTTTCAGCTTTATTAAACAATGCTGAAACTAAAGGTGAAGCTGCAGAATAACAAAACAAAACGCACTTAATAAATTACATATTTTAAACACATTAAAGATAGAAAAAATGGCAGATTTAAAAAATTTCGCAGAACAATTAGTTAACTTAACAGTTAAAGAAGTTAACGAATTAGCAACAATATTAAAAGATGAGTATGGTATCGAACCAGCAGCTGCAGCAGTAGTTATGCAAGCAGGTGGTGGAGATGCAGGTGCTGCTGCTGAACAAACTGAATTCACAGTAGTATTGAAAGAAGCTGGAGCTTCTAAATTAGGAGTTGTTAAAGCGGTTAAAGAATTAACTGGTTTAGGTCTTAAAGAAGCAAAAGATTTAGTAGATTCTGCTCCAACAAATGTTAAAGAAGGAGTTTCTAAAGATGAGGCTGAAGGTCTTAAGAAAGCTTTAGAAGAAGCTGGAGCTGTTGTTGAGTTAAAATAATCTCACCCAGTTTATAATACAGGTTTAGGTCTTGGAAGTCACTTCCAACGACCTAAACCATTTTTCGTATAATAAAATTCTACTATTTTTTAATAGTTTTACGAGAAATATTTTTTTAAATCAATACGAAGAAAAAAAGTGATTTTATATTATTTTTAAAGATGTATTGGTTGTAAAAAAAAAGTATAAATTATTTTAAATGTTGTGTAATACACAAAGAATTACTTTTTTTTAATCATAATATTATCCATTGATGATTGCTAATCAAACAGAAAGAATCAATTTTGCCTCGACAAAAAACATACCGAATTATCCAGATTTTCTAGATATTCAGGTTAAGTCATTTCAAGATTTTTTTCAATTAGAAACCAAATCAGACGAAAGAGGTAACGAAGGTCTTTATAACACCTTCATGGAAAATTTTCCAATAACTGATACTAGAAATCAGTTCGTACTGGAATTTCTAGATTATTTTATTGACCCACCAAGATATACTATCGAAGAATGTATCGATAGAGGTTTAACTTACAGTGTGCCTCTTAAAGCGCGTTTAAAGTTATATTGTACAGATCCTGAGCACGAGGATTTTGAAACTATCGTGCAAGATGTATATTTAGGAACAATCCCATACATGGCACCAAGCGGAACTTTCGTTATCAATGGAGCTGAACGTGTTGTTGTTTCTCAATTACATAGATCACCAGGGGTTTTCTTTGGTCAATCTTTCCACGCAAATGGAACTAAATTATATTCTGCCAGAGTAATTCCTTTCAAAGGTTCTTGGATAGAATTTGCAACTGATATCAATAATGTAATGTATGCATACATTGATAGAAAGAAAAAATTACCAGTTACTACACTTTTCCGTGCTATTGGTTTCGAAAGAGATAAGGATATCCTTGAAATTTTCGACCTTGCTGAAGAAATTAAAGTTTCTAAAACTGGAATTAAAAAATACATTGGTAGAAGACTTGCCGCTCGTGTTCTTAACACTTGGCATGAAGATTTCGTAGATGAAGATACTGGCGAAGTTGTTTCTATCGAACGTAACGAAATTATTTTAGATCGTGATACTATCTTAGATAAAGATAATGTTGAGGAAATTATTGAAGCTGATGTAAAAGTAATTTTATTACACAAAGAGGATAGTAATCAAGCAGATTTTGCTATTATCCACAATACATTGCAGAAAGACCCTACTAACTCTGAAAAAGAAGCAGTAGAACATATATATAGACAATTACGTAATGCAGAACCGCCAGATGAGGAAACTGCTCGTGGTATTATCGATAAATTATTCTTCTCTGATCAACGTTACAACTTAGGTGATGTAGGTCGTTACAGAATGAATAAAAAGTTAGGCTTAGATATCCCAATGGATAAACAAGTTTTAACTAAAGAAGATATCATTACGATTGTAAAATACTTAATTGAATTAATTAATTCAAAAGCAGAGATTGATGATATTGACCACTTATCTAACCGTCGTGTTAGAACGGTAGGTGAACAATTATCAGCTCAGTTTGGAGTTGGTTTAGCTCGTATGGCTCGTACTATTCGTGAAAGAATGAATGTTCGTGATAACGAGGTATTTACACCAATCGATTTGATTAACGCGAAAACGTTATCATCTGTAATTAATTCATTCTTTGGTACAAACCAATTATCTCAGTTCATGGATCAAACGAATCCATTAGCAGAGATTACTCACAAACGTCGTTTATCAGCACTTGGACCTGGAGGTTTATCTAGAGAAAGAGCCGGATTTGAGGTTCGTGACGTTCACTATACTCACTACGGACGTTTATGTCCTATTGAAACTCCTGAGGGTCCAAACATTGGTTTGATCTCTTCACTTGGAGTATATGCAAAAGTAAACGGAATGGGATTCATCGAAACACCTTACCGTAAGGTAACTGATGGTGTGGTTGATTTAACTTCAACTCCAGTTTATTTAAGCGCTGAAGAAGAAGAAGGAAAAATGATTGCGCAAGCAAACATTGAAATGGATGCAAATGGTAAAATTCTTGCTGATAATGTAATTGCTCGTGAAGAGGGAGATTTCCCAGTTGTTTCACCATCTGCAGTTCATTACACAGACGTTGCACCAAATCAAATTGCTTCTATTTCTGCTTCATTAATTCCTTTCTTAGAGCATGATGATGCGAATAGAGCCTTGATGGGATCTAACATGATGCGTCAGGCTGTACCTTTATTAAGACCAGAAGCTCCAATTGTTGGAACTGGTTTAGAAAGACAAGTTGCGTCTGATTCTCGTGTCCTTATTAATGCTGAAGGTTCTGGAGTAGTTACTTATGTTGATGCCGATATGGTAACAATTAAGTATGACAGAACTGAAGAACAAAGAATGGTAAGTTTTGAAGAAGATGAAAAAACTTATAATTTAATTAAATTCAGAAAAACGAATCAAAGTACAACTATCAACTTAAAACCTATCGTAAGAAAAGGAACTAGAGTAGAAAAAGGTCAAGTTCTTTGTGAAGGATATGCAACGCAAAACGGAGAGTTAGCTTTAGGTAGAAACCTACAAGTTGCCTTCATGCCTTGGAAAGGGTATAACTTCGAGGATGCAATTGTAATTTCTGAAAAAGTTGTTAGAGACGATATTTTCACCTCTATCCACGTTGATGATTATTCATTAGAAGTTAGAGATACGAAATTAGGTAACGAAGAGTTAACTAACGATATTCCTAACGTTTCTGAAGAAGCAACGAAAGATTTAGATGAAAATGGAATGATAAGAATTGGAGCTGAAGTGAAACCTGGTGATATCCTTATCGGAAAAATCACACCAAAAGGGGAATCAGATCCAACTCCAGAAGAAAAATTATTACGTGCTATCTTTGGTGATAAAGCGGGTGATGTAAAAGATGCTTCATTAAAAGCTTCTCCATCATTACACGGTGTTGTTTTAGATAAAAAATTATTTGCTAAAGCCGTTAAAGATAAACGTAAGCGTTCTAAAGATAAAGAAGATTTAGATAAACTTGAAATGGAATTCGAAGTGAAATTCGTCGAATTAAAAGACAGGTTAATTGACAAATTATTCTTAATCGTAGACGGAAAAACATCTCAAGGTGTAATCAATGATTTAGGTGAAGAAGTATTACCAAAAGGTAAAAAATTCACTAAAAAAATGTTACAATCTGTTGACGATTTTGCTCACTTAACAAAAGGACAATGGACAACAGACGAACATACAAATTCATTAATTAACGATTTAGTACACAACTATAAAATCAAATTAAACGATTTACAAGGTGTATTAAGAAGAGAGAAATTTACAATTTCTGTAGGTGATGAATTACCAGCTGGAATTTTAAAATTAGCTAAAGTTTATATCGCTAAGAAACGTAAGTTGAAAGTAGGGGATAAAATGGCAGGACGTCACGGTAACAAAGGTATTGTTGCTAAAATCGTTCGTCAGGAAGATATGCCTTTCTTAGAAGACGGAACGCCAGTAGATATCGTATTAAATCCATTAGGAGTACCTTCTCGTATGAACATTGGACAGATTTATGAAACTGTATTAGGTTGGGCAGGTTTAAAAACTGGTAAAAAGTTTGCAACTCCTATCTTTGATGGTGCTTCATTAGATCAAATTAATGGATACACTGACGAAGCTGGAATTCCAAGATTCGGTCATACTTACTTATACGATGGTGGAACAGGTGAACGTTTCCATCAACCAGCAACTGTAGGTGTAATTTACATGCTTAAGTTAGGACATATGGTTGATGATAAAATGCACGCTCGTTCAATCGGACCATACTCATTAATTACGCAACAACCTTTAGGAGGTAAAGCGCAATTTGGAGGTCAACGTTTTGGAGAGATGGAGGTTTGGGCACTTGAAGCATACGGTGCATCAAGTACTTTAAGAGAAATCTTGACTGTTAAATCGGATGACGTTAATGGTAGAGCCAAAACTTACGAGGCAATCGTAAAAGGTGAAACTATGCCAGAACCAGGATTACCTGAATCATTCAATGTATTAATGCATGAATTAAAAGGTCTTGGTTTAGATATCAGATTAGAAGAATAAATAAATAGAATTTATCATCGTAGAATTGTTGCATTGCAACGATTCTACTTTGGTATTTTAAAGAGTTTTTAGGATTTAGTCCCGTAATCCGTTCCGATTTTTTATAGAAATTTAATTTTTATAATTAGCACTTCAATATTGAGATTGAAGTTTAGAGAAGTAATCCGTGGTCGTAGTTTTATAAAAAATAAAACTAAAATCAATTTTAAATTGCACATAAATCAATAGTAAAAACTATGATGAATAATAGAAATAATAAAGACAAAGGTACTGGAGTTAAAAGATTTAACAGAATAACAATTGGTTTGGCTTCGCCAGAATCAATGTTAGGTGAATCTAGAGGTGAGGTTTTAAAACCAGAAACTATCAACTACCGTACGCACAAACCAGAAAGAGATGGTCTTTTCTGTGAACGAATTTTCGGACCAGTTAAAGATTTCGAATGTGCTTGTGGAAAATATAAAAGAATTCGCTACAAAGGAATCGTTTGTGACCGATGTGGAGTTGAAGTTACGGAGAAAAAAGTACGTAGAGATAGAGTAGGACACATCAACCTTGTTGTGCCAATCGCTCATATCTGGTATTTCCGTTCTCTTCCAAACAAAATTGGTTACGTTTTAGGATTGCCTTCTAAGAAATTAGACATGATTATCTACTACGAAAGATATGTAGTTATTCAAGCAGGTATTGCTAAAGGTCCAGAAGGAGAAACTTTAAATAGATTAGACTTCTTAACTGAAGAAGAATATCTAAATATTGTGGATACTTTACCAATGGAAAACCAATATTTAGATGATACAGATCCTAATAAATTTATCGCCAAAATGGGTGCTGAATGTATTATGGATTTATTAGCTCGTACTGATTTAGATGAATTATCATATAAATTACGTCACGCTGCAAATAATGAAACTTCTAAACAAAGAAAAACAGAAGCATTAAAAAGATTGAATGTTGTTGAATCTTTCCGTGAATCTAACAAAAACAGAGAAAACCGTCCAGAATGGATGATTTTAAAAGTAATCCCGGTTATTCCACCAGAATTACGTCCTCTTGTACCTTTAGATGGTGGTCGTTTCGCAACTTCAGATTTAAATGATTTATACAGAAGAGTAATCATCCGTAACAATCGTTTAAAAAGATTAGTGGAAATTAAAGCGCCGGAAGTAATCTTACGTAATGAAAAACGTATGTTACAAGAAGCGGTAGATTCACTTTTCGATAATACAAGAAAAGCTTCTGCAGTTAAAACAGAATCAAACAGACCATTAAAATCTTTATCAGATTCATTAAAAGGAAAACAAGGTCGTTTCCGTCAAAACTTATTAGGAAAACGTGTTGATTATTCTGCGCGTTCAGTAATTGTTGTTGGACCAGAAATGAAATTGTTCGAATGTGGTCTTCCAAAAGATATGGCTGCTGAATTGTACAAACCATTCGTTATTCGTAAGTTAATCGAAAGAGGAATTGTTAAAACAGTGAAGTCGGCTAAGAAAATTATCGACAAAAAAGAACCAGTAGTATGGGATATCTTAGAAAATGTTATCAAAGGACATCCAGTATTACTTAACCGTGCTCCTACTCTTCACCGTTTAGGTATCCAAGCGTTCCAACCAAAGTTAATTGAAGGAAAAGCAATCCAGTTACACCCATTAGTATGTACGGCATTCAACGCCGATTTCGATGGTGACCAGATGGCGGTTCACTTACCTTTAGGTCCAGAAGCAATTTTGGAAGCACAATTATTAATGTTAGCGTCTCACAATATCTTGAACCCTGCGAATGGTGCACCAATTACGGTTCCTTCTCAAGACATGGTATTAGGTCTTTACTATATGACCAAAGAACGTTTAACAACTCCAGAAATGACAATTAATGGAGAAGGTTTAACTTTCTATTCTGCTGAAGAGTGTAATATCGCTTTAAATGAAGGAAGAGTTGAATTAAATGCTCGCGTTAAAATTAGAGCAAAAGACTTTAATGAAAACGGAGAATTAGTTTATCAAATTATCCAAACTACAGCTGGTAGAGTTTTATTTAATGAAGTAGTACCAGAAGCTGCAGGATATATAAATGAAGTTTTAACAAAAAAATCTTTAAGAGATATTATTGGTAAAATTTTAGCGGTAACTGATGTACCTACTACAGCAGCTTTCTTAGATGATATGAAAGATATGGGTTACAAATTCGCCTTCAAAGGTGGATTGTCATTCAGTTTAGGTGATATTAGAATTCCAGAACAAAAAACGCAATTAATTGCTGATGCTCGTGTACAAGTAGAAGGTATTTCTGCTAACTACAACATGGGACTTATCACAAATAACGAGCGTTACAATCAGGTAATTGATATTTGGACTTCTGCCAATGCACAATTAACAGAATTAGCAATGAAAAATATCCGTGAAGACCAACAAGGTTTCAACTCGGTATATATGATGCTTGACTCTGGTGCAAGGGGTTCTAAAGAACAAATTCGTCAGTTAACTGGTATGCGTGGATTAATGGCTAAGCCAAAAAAATCAACTGCAGGTGGTGGAGAAATTATTGAAAACCCGATTCTTTCTAACTTTAAGGAAGGTTTATCGATTTTAGAATACTTCATTTCTACTCACGGTGCGCGTAAAGGATTAGCGGATACGGCTCTTAAAACTGCCGATGCAGGATATTTAACAAGAAGGTTACATGATGTATCTCAAGATGTTATTATTAATTCTGTAGACTGTGGAACATTAAGAGGTGTAGAAGTTTCTGCATTAAAGAAAAACGAAGAAATTGTTGAAACATTAGGAGAAAGAATTTTAGGACGTGTTGCATTACAAGATGTAGTAAATCCATTCAACTCTGAAGTTTTAGTTCACGCTGGAGAACATATTACAGAAGCAATTGTTAAAGCTATTGACCTTTCACCAATTGAAAAAGTAGAAGTTCGTTCACCATTAACTTGTGAAGCTAAAAAAGGAATCTGTACAAAATGTTACGGAAGAAATTTAGCAACAGGTAAAATGGCACAAAGAGGTGAAGCTGTCGGTGTAATTGCTGCACAGTCAATTGGAGAGCCAGGTACACAGTTAACACTTCGTACTTTCCACGTTGGAGGGGTTGCCGGAGGTATTTCTGAAGAAGCTGGAATTTCTGCTCGTTTTGCTGGAAAATTAGAAATCGAAGATTTAAAAACAGTTAAAGGAGATGACGCTGATGGTAATGCTATCGATATCGTAATTTCTCGTTCTACTGAATTAAAATTAGTTGATGTTAATACAGGTATTTTATTAAGTACTCACAATATTCCTTACGGTTCTACAATTTTCGTTAAAGACGGAGATAAAGTAGAAAAAGGAGCAACAATCTGTAAGTGGGATCCTTATAATGGTGTAATTGTATCTGAATTTACAGGTAAAATCACTTATGAAGATTTAGAACAAGGTCAATCATTCATGGTTGAAATTGATGAGCAAACAGGTTTCCAAGAGAAAGTAATTTCTGAAGGAAGAAACAAAAAATTAATCCCAACTTTACATATTTATGGTAAAGACGGAGAATTAATTAGATCATACAATTTACCAGTAGGTGCTCACCTTATGGTAGATGATGGTGAGAAAATTAAAGCAGGAAAAATTCTTGTAAAAATTCCTCGTCGTTCATCTAAAGCAAGTGATATTACTGGAGGTTTACCAAGAATTACTGAGTTATTAGAAGCTCGTAATCCTTCAAACCCTGCAGTTGTTACTGAAATTGATGGTGTTGTTACTTTCGGAAAAGTGAAAAGAGGTAACCGTGAGTTATCAATTGAATCTAAATTCGGAGATGTTAAGAAATATTTAGTGAAGCTTTCAGCTCAAATCTTAGTTCAAGAAAATGACTTCGTAAGAGCAGGAACTCCATTATCAGACGGAGCAATTACTCCAGAAGATATCTTAAGAATTCAAGGACCATCTGCTGTTCAACAATACTTAGTAAACGAAATTCAAGAAGTTTACCGTTTACAAGGTGTAAAAATCAATGACAAACACTTCGAAGTTGTGATTCGTCAAATGATGAGAAAAGTAAGAATCCAAGATCCAGGAGATACATTATTCTTAGAAGATCAATTAGCGCATACTTCAGACTTTATTCTTGAAAACGATAAGTTATACGGAATGAAAGTTGTAGAAGATGCTGGAGATTCTGCGAATTTAAAACCAGGACAAATTATTTCTCCAAGAGACTTAAGAGATGAAAATTCATTATTAAAACGTGAAGATAAAAACTTAGTTTCTGCAAGAGATGTAATTACTGCGACTGCAACACCTGTATTACAGGGTATTACAAGAGCATCGTTACAAACGAAATCATTCATTTCTGCGGCATCGTTCCAGGAAACTACTAAAGTATTAAACGAAGCAGCTGTTGCTGGTAAAATCGATACATTAGAAGGATTGAAAGAAAATGTAATTGTTGGTCACAGAATTCCTGCTGGAACAGGTATGAGAGATTATGATAATATTCTTGTAGGTTCTAAAGAAGAATACAGTGAATTAATGGCTGGAAAAGAAGAATTCAGCTACTAATATTCAAATCACATAATAATTATAAAAGCCTAACAGATTTTTTCTGTTAGGCTTTTTTTTAATCAAAATTATACTTATTCTTGTATAAGATTTTTGTAATAATCTAAAATGAACTTAATAATACGTATAAGCGCTAACATAAGTAAAAAAACTTATATGACTTATATGTTAAATGACATAACAATGGAAAATAACAATCAAGAAGGTCAAATCAATATCGAATTAGACGAAAAAGTTGCAGAAGGAACCTATTCTAATTTAGCGATAATCAATCATTCTAATACAGAATTTGTGTTGGATTTTATTTCGTTAATGCCAGGTGTGCCAAAAGCTAAAGTGAAATCAAGAATTATTTTAACGCCACAACACGCGAAAAGATTATTGAAAGCTTTAAACGAAAATATCCACAGATTTGAAAGTACGCACGGACAAATTAAAGAAGAAGAACATCCGCCAATTCCATTAAATTTTGGACCAACAGGACAAGCATAAGTTTTATTTTTGTCATTTCGATTTGTCACACTGAGCGGAGTCGAAGTGTTGATATATTTTTAAAACAGAACTTATTTAATAAAAATTTATAAATTTGAAGGTGATTGCATTTTGTGTAATCACCTTTTTTATTATGATACATTTAGAAAAAATAAATAAACATCAATTGCCAATCGTTAAAGATTTGGCTTATGCGATTTGGCCTTCTGCTTATGGCGAAATATTATCGAGTGAGCAATTAAATTATATGTTAGATAACTTTTATTCTGTGGAGAATTTAAGTAATCAAATGGATGTTGGTCAGATTTTCGAATTGTTATTTGATGAGAATGAAGTTGTTGGATTTGTAGCCTACGAATTCAACTGTAAAGAAACTGATTTACTGAAAATTCATAAAATTTACCTTTTACCAGAAACCCAAGGTAAAGGATTAGGTAAATTTATGATTGATGAAGTGGTAAAAATCGCCAAAAATAACCATCAAAAAGGTGTGTTTTTAAATGTGAACAAATACAATAAAGCGAAATTTTTCTATGAAAAGCTAGGTTTTATTATCACAAAAGAGGAAGTGATAGATATTGGAAATAATTATATTATGGACGATTATCAAATGGAATTGAAGTTTTAATTTGTCACGCTTTTGTAATAATTTTTAACTGAAAACAATATCAGTACAGAAAAGATTAAAATAAATGATGTACTAAATATACTTGAAAATGAGTTAAATAAGGCTATTATGTTTAACAATATAAAACAGGAAATAACTAAACTGGTGAATAATATGGCTAATTTATTTCCTTTGTGATAAAAATAAAGTAGTGGAATTGCAAGGATAAATCCAATCAATGAAATAGTGCTGTAGCTATTTTCTTCGGAAGAATTTCCCATACTCATACTTAATAATAAAAGTGATATTAGTACAATAAAAAGAAATCCCGGAACGAACTTATAACTCATAGCGTTGCTTTTTTCGACTATATCTAATTTGCTAATGTGTTCGTTAATTTCGCTTTCAGAAAAGCCATCTCTTTTTAAAAGTTCAACAGCTGTGTTTTTAGGATAATTTCCTTTAATGTAATTATCTATTTCTGTTTGAATATCTTTTCCTCTGTTCATTTTATCTGTTTCTCTTATCGTAATTTCTACTTCCGTAATTGGTTTTTTTATCGCGTAAAATACTCGCGTCTTCCGTTTTACTTGAAGGTTCAATAAGTGTATTCAATTCGATAATTTCTTTATCTGTTAAAGGACGGTATTTTCCAACCGGAACATCTAAAGTAATATTGATAATTCGGATTCTTTTTAGCGAAGTCACTTCGTAATCTAAATATTCGCACATACGACGAATTTGTCTATTCAAACCTTGTGTTAAAACAATTTTAAACACAAATTGACTCATTTTTTCTACCTTACATTTTTTTGTAATCGTATCTAAAATAGGCAAGCCATTACTCATTTGTTTAATGAAAACATCAGTAATTGGTTTGTCAACCGTAACAATATATTCTTTTTCGTGATTGTTTCTAGCACGTAAAATTTTATTTACAATATCGCCGTCATTTGTCATGAAAATCAAGCCTTCACTGGCTTTGTCCAATCTTCCAATAGGAAAAACACGCTCTGGATAATTGATGTAATCTACAATATTGTCTGGAATATTTAAATTAGTTGTACACTCAATTCCAGCTGGTTTGTGAAATGATAAATAAATAGGTTTTTTATTCGCATTGGTTACTAATTCTCCATTGACACGAACTTCATCACCAGGTGCGACTTTCGTACCCAATTCCGGACTTTTTCCGTTAATCGTAATTCTGCCTTCTTCTAATAATCGGTCGGCTTCTCTACGAGAACAAAATCCTGATTCAGATAAATATTTATTGATGCGTACTAATTGCTCTTCCATTTGGCAAAGATATGGGAATTTATTAAGTTTACTGAAAAATTTTTATGAGACAATTCCTGTCTATTTGCTTTTTACTCTTCTTCTTTTGTTCTCCTGCACAAAATGAAGTAAAAAGTGATGCTTTAATTTCAAATAATCCTTCTACTATAATTGTATGTCTGAAAAATTCCCCAAAAGAAAAAGCCATCAGTAATGAATTTACTTTTTTTCTAAATCAGATTCATGCCAGTTTAAAAAAAGCCATTTCTATTTCAGATGATAAAATTGATTTTTTATCGAAAGAAGCCATTCGAATTTCAAAAAGCGATTACTATGTCCAAAAATTGACGAAAATTTATAAAGTTGATTTTGAAGTGCAACCAGAAAATTTTTCTAATTGGGTAGATAAAATAAGATCTTTTCCAGAGGTTGAATATTGTTATGTTATGAAAAATATTCCCATACAACCTCCAACAGACATAGCGCCAGTAACTTCTAATTTTGAAATGAATCAAACGTATTTAGGTGCTAATCCAGGCATAAATATGCAATATGCTTGGGATTTAGGGTTGTCAGGACAAGGAATTAAAGTGAGAGATGTTGAATATGGTTTTAATAGTAATCATGAAGAACTTAATGCTGTAAATGTGTCAATCGCTTCAGGTATGACAATAAATAGTTCGGCAACAAGTGCTTATACGGAACATGGAACATCAGTTTTTGGAGTTGTTATGGCAGATAAAGGAACTTATGGAGTTTCCGGATTAGCATATAGCGCTCAAGAAATGATTTTATATCCAGAATGGCAACAATCTGGATATAATAGAGTTTTTGCTGTTTCACAAGCCATTCAAAATTCACAACCTGGTGATGTAATTATATATGAAATGCAAGCGTATGATGAAAATAATTATTTATTACCGGCAGAATATGATTTAACAATTTGGAACTTAACCAAAGCGGCAACCGATGCTGGAATTATGATTATTGAAGCTGCTGCAAACGGGAGTCGAGATTTAGATAGTCCAACGTATGCAACTTATATGAATAGAGGAAATTCTGGAGCCATATTAGTTGGTGCAGGAACTTCAGATATCAATCACGAGAAATTAAGTTTTAGTAATTATGGTTCTCGAGTTGATGTGCAAGGTTGGGGACAAAATGTTTTTACTTGCGGATTTTATGGAAGCTATTTTACCATTGGTGGAGATTTAAATCAAAGTTATACCAATTTTGCAGGAACTAGTTCTGCAACTCCAATGGTTGCGGGTTGTGCAATTGTTTTACAATCGTATTATCATAGTTTAACTGGGAATTATTTGACGCCTTTAGAAATGAAAAACTTGCTAATAAATACAGGAATTTCTCAAGGAATTAGCGTTTCTGGTCACATTGGCCCTTTACCAAATATGCAGAACGCTATTAACGCAATTGATGCGATGTTGAGTGTTCAGAATTTTGATGGTTTTTCTGCGGAATTTTTTCCAAATCCATCTGACGGAAAATTAAATTATGCTATTTCTAATACAGGAAATCCAAAAATTGACTTTCATTTTTTAGATGTTTTAGGAAGAGAAATGAAGCAAATTGTAAAGAAGGAATCAACAGGAATTTTAGATATATCTGATTTGCCTTCTGGAATCTATTTTCTAAAAGTAAAAAACGAAGAAATAGAGTTTACGAAAAGAATAATTAAAAGATAAAAAAAAAATCCCGATTTTCATCGGGATTTTTGATATTACATTTTGGCGAAAATTTTCTCCATTTTTTCTCTTTCTTCGTCAGCTAAAACACTGTCAACTAAAATACGTCCACTGTGCTCATCTGTTAGGATTTTCTTTCTACCAGCAATTTCCATTTGAGTTTGTGGTGGAATAGTAAAGAATGAACCAGCTGATGCACCACGCTCAATTGAAACTACTGCTAAACCATTTCTAACACTAGTTCTAATTCTGTCGTAAGCTGCTAATAAACGCTCTTCAATTTTACCTCTGAATTCGTTAGACTTTTCCATTAAGAAATTCTCGTCTTTTTCAGTTTCAGCCATAATATCACTTAATTCCGCTTTTTTGTGCTTCAAGTGATTTTGCTTTCCGTCTAATTTTTCTTTAGTTTGAGCAACAACTTCTTTTTTGTTTTCTAAAGTAACTTTCATTTCTTTAATGTGCTTTTCAGCCAATTGAATTTCTAATTCTTGAAACTCAATTTCTTTAGATAAAGAATTAAATTCTCTATTGTTACGCACATTTTTTTGTTGCTCAGTATATTTTTTTATCGACGCTTTGAAGTCATCAATGTTGTTCTTTTTTTCTTTTGCTTGATGATCAATAGCATTTAAATCTTCGTTTAATTTTTCTAAACGCTTAGATAATCCTGCCACTTCATCCTCTAAATCTTCCACTTCTAAAGGTAATTCACCTCTTACGTTTCTAATTTCGTCAATTTTAGAATCAATTAATTGTAAAGCATAAATTGCTCTTAACTTTTCTTCTACGCTTAGTTCTTTTGTATTTGCCATATTGTTAAAAATATTTAACGGGATTTGTATTTAATTCTGATAAAATGATTGCAAAATTAGTGATTTTTTCTTTAAGAAAGTCAACAATATAGTTTTTTGTATACCTTTCACTTTCAAAATGTCCAATATCTGCCAAAAGCAGCTTGTTTTCGGCTTCATAAAACTGATGATATTTCAAATCAGCCGTTAAAAATGCATCAGCACCAGCTGAAATTGCATTTTTTATAGCAAAACTTCCACTTCCACCTAAAACGGCAACTTTCTTAATTTCAGTATTTAAAAATTCGCTGTGTCTAATTCCGCCACATTCCATTTTGTCTTTTACGAGTTGTAAAAAATCTGATGGTTTCATTGGTTTTTCTAATTCGCCAATCATGCCTAAACCAATATTTTGGTGTTCGTTTTCCGTTTTGTAAATTTCGTAAGCCACTTCTTCATACACATGATTCGTAAAAAGAGCTTTTAAAATATTTTTTTGAAGGTGTTTTTCAAAAGTCACTTCAATTTTAATTTCTTTTGATTCTACAAATTCAAAACGATCGCCATATTCCGGATTGCTGTTTTCATTTCCCATATAAGTTCCAATGCCTTGACTATTAAAACTGCAATTCTCATAATTACCAATGTTTCCAGCACCAGCATCAAATAAGGCATTTCTTAACTTTTCAGCATTATCAAGTTGCGTATAAGTTACCAATTTATGAATGAAATTTTGTTTCGGTATTAAAACCTTAGTATTGGTTAAACCTAACGCATCACAGAAAATTTTATTCACCCCATTTTGATGATTATCTAAAGCGGTATGAACCGAATAAATGGCAATATCATTTTTAATCGCTTTGATTATGGCTCTTTCCACATAATTTTTTCCTGTGATTTTTTTCAATCCAGAAAATAAAATAGGATGGAAGCAAACCACTAAATTACATTTTTTAGCAATGGCTTCATCTATAACTTCTTCCAAAGCATCGTGACAAACCAAAATCCCTGTAATATCATTGGTGTGACTTGTTAAAAGTCCAACATTGTCAAAATCTTCGGCATAAGCTAATGGGGCCAATTGCTCCAAATGTTTCGTTATTTCAGATAATTGCATTTTATTTGTTTTTTTCAAAGATAAAAAACTTATTTTCGTACTATGAAATAGCCACAAAAAAAGCGTTTGCTTGCAAACACCTATTAATAATAAAGGCTATACCATATGACAAATATAAAATAATAATTAGCTTCATATGAAATTATTAAGAAAAATACTTTTTCCAATCGGATTTATATATTGGCTGGTAACTTTTGTTAGAAATTGGCTGTATGATATGGGTTTTTTTAAAAGTAAAAGTTATAATTTACCCATAATTGCAATCGGAAATTTGAGTGCTGGCGGAACTGGAAAAACCCCTCATACAGAATATTTAATCAAATTATTAAAAGATAATTATAAAGTCGCGGTTTTGAGTCGTGGTTATAAAAGAAGTACGAAAGGTTTTGTTTTGGCAAATGAAGCTATTTCTGCTGCCGAATTAGGTGACGAATCGTATCAAATTTATACTAAATTTTCTGATATTTCTGTAGCGGTTTGCGAAGACAGACAAACTGGAATTGAAAACTTAATATCGAACATAAATCCAGATGTAATTTTGTTAGATGACGCTTTTCAACACAGAAAGGTGAAAGCAGGTTTTTATGTTTTATTAACGGCTTACGACGATTTGTTTTCAGATGATTATATTTTGCCTTTTGGAAATTTGCGTGAAAGTGCGATGGGGAAAAAGCGTGCAAATGTGGTTGTTGTAACGAAATGTCCTTCAACGATTACGGAACAAACTCAAGAAGAAGTAAAACGAAAATTGAACGTTAACGTTCTGGTTTTTTTTACTTCAATTGATTATGATACGGAAATTTTTGGTTCTGAAAACAAGATGAATGTTTCTGAAATCATTTCTAAAGAAAAAGTCATTGTTGCTGGAATAGCGAAACCTAAATACTTCATTGATTATTTGAATTCAGGAAAAGATAAAGTACTAATTTATCCTGATCATCATAATTTTTCAGAACAAGAAATTTCAGAATTAAATACGTTAGCTCAAGATAAAATATTGGTAACCACCGAAAAAGATTATGTACGTTTAAATGGAAAAATTAAAGCGGATAGTTTGTTTTATTTACCAATAAAAGTGAAGTTCTTAAATTCAGAAAACGAATTTCAAACAATAATAACTAAAAGTATTAAGCCTTAAAATAAGAGCTAATTACATTGTAAAAATGTTCAGGAGCAAAAGGTTTAGTTACCACGTCATTCATTCCAAATGCCAATAACATTTCTCTGTTTTCATTTAAAGAAATTGCAGTTAAAGCTATAATTGGTGTGGTTTGATCAAATTTTCTAATTTCAGCAGTTGCTTCGGTTCCGTTAATACCTGGTAAATGAACATCCATTAAAACCATGTCGAATTTGTTTTCTTGCATCGCAATAATAGAATCTTCACCATTGTCGATTATAGTACAAATCATACCTTTGTTTTCTACCATTTTTTTGGTAATCATTTGGTTGATTTTGTTGTCTTCAACCAATAAAACGTGTTTGTTTTTTAAGTTCTCGTGAGAAATTTCAGGATTTGCACCAATACTCGAAATGACTTTTAAATCTGATTTTTCAAATTCTAAATCGAAATAAAATTTAGTTCCTTCATTTACTTTACTTTCTAAGTGAATTTCGCTACCAAGTATTTCAATGATCTTTTTAACAATTGAAAGTCCTAAACCAGTTCCGCCATAAGTTCTGTTAATTTCAACGGAACCTTGTGAAAAACTATCGAAAATATTTTCAATTTTATCTTCAGGAATTCCAATTCCGTTATCTTCAATAATGAACTTTAAAGTTACTTTATTTTCGTTTTCGTTAATGGTTTTAATTTTCAAATAAACATTTCCATTCTTACTAAATTTGATAGAATTGTTTATTAAGTTAATTAGAATTTGAGATAATTTAGTTGGGTCGCCCACAAGGTTTTCATGACCTTTAATGTCTAAATCTAATTTAAAATTAATATTGTTTTGAATGATAAAACCGCTAAATGATTGGTTGATATTGTTGACTAATTCAATTAAATTAAATTTAATTTTTTCAATATGAATATTGTTAGATTCTAGTCGGTTTATTTCCAAAATGTCATTGATGAAACTCAACAGGTAATTACCAGAAAACTCTAATGATTTTAAGTAATTTAACTGACTAGCTTTTGGTTTTTCTTGAAGTAATAAATAGGTAATACCATTAATGGCATTAAGTGGTGTTCTTAATTCGTGACTAACCGTTGATAAAAATTCTGATCTTGCTTTAGAGGCAAATTCTGCTTTTTCTTTTTGCTCGGTTAATTCTTTGTTTTTCTCTTGTAAAAGACGGTAAGTGAATGTTCTAATTTTATTATTCTTGTATAATGAGAAACTTAATAAAGATAAAATAGCAATAAGTACAATACTCATGATACTAATTAATCTCGAAAATCGAATTGATTTTAATTGATCATTTTTTTCTTTCTCCAATTTTTCAACAATTTCTAACTGATTGTCGTGCTCTTTTTTATTAATAAGTAGCTCGGTATTGGTTTGATTTGGACTGTTTTTAATTTCATTTAAAGTTAAAAATTCCTTTAAATAGAAATTAGAAAGTTTGTAGTTTTCTTGTTTTTCGCTTATTAAAATAAGGTTGTTAAGGATTTTCTTTTTTGAAATCCCAACCGAATTGTTTTCTACTAATTCCAATGCTTTTTTAGAATAATCTAATGCTTTCTGGTAATCTCCTTGTATGTAATAAATTTTACTTAATTGGTAAATGGCTTCAACTTTACTAGTTTCTACGTCGCTATTTGTATTGGCTATTTTTTTGAAAACAATAATTGCATCGTCTAATTTATTGTTGGCTTTTAAAGTCAAACCTTTTTGAAGCTCTAATAAAGGAAAGGCGTCATTTGAATTTATTTGATTGTAAATCGCATAAGATTTGTCGAAATACATTTTAGCAATAGTGAATTTTTTTTTCTCTAAATATAAAGTTCCTAATGCGTAATTTGTTTTGGCAACTTTTGAAGAAGCAATTTTGTTTAATTCGTAATAATTAGAACATTTGATAAAGTTAATTATGGCGTCGTTATAATTATTGTTTTCTAAATGTAAACTTCCTAAAAAATAATAACAATCATATAATTTGTCATTGTTTTTATAAGCTTTAGAATAATTTATTGCTTTTTGAACGTATTTTATAGCGTCTTTTGAATTGTATTTTTCTTCGAAGGAATAATTGGCTAATTCTAAGAAATAATTAATGCTGTCAAGTTTATCTTTCTTACTTTGAGAAAAGCTGAATAAGGAGAAAAAAGTAAGTAAGAATAGGAGTTTTTTCATTATTTTTTATTCAAAACTTGAAATTAATTCGGCTAAAATTAATGATTTTTTTTCGATAAAAAAAGAATTAAGTCAATAAGACGAGACGAATAGCCTATTTCATTGTCATACCAGCCTACAATTTTTACCATTTTATCTATCACTGAAGTGAGTTGCGCATCAAAAACACAAGAATTAGTGTTTCCAATGATATCAACAGAAACAATTGGATCTTCAGTATATGCCAAAATGTTTTTAAATTCGTTTTCAGAAGCTTGCTTAAAAGCTAAATTGATTTCTTCAATAGAAACTTTTCGGTTCACATTGAACGTAATGTCGGTTAATGAACCATCCGGAACCGGAACGCGAATTCCACAACCTCCAATTTTACCATCTAATTCTGGGAATATTTTGGTAATTGCTTTGGCTGCACCAGTTGTAGTTGGAATTATAGATTGCGAAGCGCCACGAGCTCTTCTTAAATCTTTATGTGGTTGATCATGTAAACTTTGATCGGTAGTGTAGGAGTGAACCGTTGTGATATAAGCTTGCTCAATACCGCATAATTCTTGAATTATTTTCAGCATTGGCGCAGCATTATTAGTTGTGCAACTTGCATTTGAAATGATGCTTTCAGAACCGTCTAAAATATGTTCATTCACACCTAAAACAACTGTTTTAATTTTTTCGTCTTCTGGCGGAGCGGATAAAATTACTTTTTTGGCTCCTGCCGAAATGTGTAATTGAGCGGTTTCAGTAGTTTTGAATTTCCCCGTTGCTTCAATTACAAAATCGATATTTAAGGCTGCCCAAGGTAATTTTGAAATGTCACTTTCGTGGAAAAATTGAAATTTTAAATCATCAATAAGTAAAGTTTCGTTTTCCGTAGAAATTGAACGTTGTAAAACACCATGAATACTGTCGTATTTTACCAAATGACTCATGGTTTTTATATCCGCAATATCATTTATGGCAACCACTTCTATGTTAGGATGATTCAGTAATAATCGGAATAAATTTCTTCCAATTCTTCCAAAACCATTAATAGCGACACGTATTTTCAAATTTTTATTTATTTAATCAGTTGATAAAATTGCATAACCATAATTGTCAGACCAACCTGATTTTAGAGGTAATAGTTTTCTAGTGTGTGCTTCTCGCAACATTCCAACTTTCTCTAAAACATTTATGGAGCCAATATTTTCAATTGCGCAACCTGCTTCAATTCTGTGAAGTTTTAAGTCGTTAAATCCGAAATGAATTAACTCTTTTAAACTTTCTGTTGCATACCCTTTATTCCAATAATTGTGATCAATTTTGAACCAAACTTCTGCATTTCTATATTTTTCTTTTCCTAAATTTATTCCAATTAAACCAATGAATTCTTCGTCTTTATTAAGTTCAATTACAAATGTAAAACTTTTGTTATTTTCCAGATTATTTTCAAAAATCCATTTCTCAACAATGATTTTAGTTTCTCCAATGTTATTAGGAATGCCTAAAGTGTTAAACTTATCGGTTTCAGCTAAACTATGTAATTTGTGAATATTCGTAATGTCTTTTTCTGAAATTGGTCTTAAAATTAGTCTTTCAGTTTTGAAATTTGCATCATTCATTTTTGGTTTCTTTCTGTGTAATTATTCGTTAAAAACTTAATGAATGTGTTTTTCTGCATGATAAGAAGAACGTACTAACGGACCACTTTCTACATGAATAAAACCTAATTCTTTACCAATTTTTTCATATTTTTCAAATTGCTCAGGCGTGATGAATTCTTTAACGGGTAAATGTTTTTTACTTGGTTGTAAATATTGACCAATTGTAACTACATCAACTTTAGCGTCTTTTAAATCGTGTAAAGTCTGAATTACTTCTTCTTCAGTTTCACCTAAACCTAACATGATTCCCGATTTTGTTCGATTTAAACCTTGTTCTTTTAAGTATTTTAAAACCGCTAAACTTTTGTCGTATTTCGCTTGAATTCTTACTTCACGAGTTAGTCTTCTCACCGTTTCAATATTGTGAGAAACCACTTCAGGAGCCACTTCAATAATTTTATCTAGATGTTTTTCGCTTCCTTGGAAATCAGGAATTAAAGTTTCTAAAGTTGTTTTTGGGTTCATTCTTCGGATAGCTTTCACTGTTTCTGCCCAAATAATTGTTCCCATATCTTTTAAATCATCTCTATCAACACTTGTAATTACAGCATGTTTGATGTTCATGATTTTAATTGAACGCGCTACTTTTTCAGGTTCTTCCCAATCCACATTTTCAGGACGACCCGTTTTTACACCACAAAATCCGCAAGAACGCGTACAGATATTTCCCAAAATCATGAAAGTTGCAGTTCCTTCTCCCCAACATTCACCCATGTTTGGGCAACTACCAGAAGCACAAATGGTATTTAATTTGTATTTATCTACTAAACCTCTAAGTTCAGTATATTTTTGTCCAACGGGTAATTTTACACGTAACCATTTTGGTTTTGGAGTAGGTGGAAATACGTTTTCTGTCGCCATAATTTTAATCTAAAATCTGTTGCAAAGATACAAAACGTAATAAAAAACAAATCATATGTTTTGATTATATTTTTCTATAGTAATATATCAATCACTTTTGTTTAATTGTTTTTTACTGACGCAAAATTTTGTTAGTGTGATTTCATGAAAAAACCACAAAATAAAATGTATTTTGTGGTCTTAAAATTAAGATGTAGTTGTAAAATTAATCTTCAAAATCAACAAGGTTGATTTGTATTGGAAGTCTTTTTTCGCTTCGAACTATTTCTCCGTTTACTTTACCTGGTGTCCATTTTTTATTCATAGCTTTTAGTACTCTAATAGCTTCTTTTTCTAAAGCTTTATCGCCTTTACTCACCATTCTGATATCTGTCATAGAACCATCTTTTTCAATAACAAAAATCAATTCAATAGTTAAAATGTTTTTATTAAAAGAACTAGGAATTTTATAGTTTTCTGCTATAAAGGTTCTGAATTTGTTAATTCCTCCTGGAAAACTTGCTTCCACACCTAAAACACCTTTATATGGTCCGTCGTAAGGTTTTGTTCCAGTTCCTTCAGGTCCAGTATTTACAGGTCCAGTTGTTGCAACTCCTTTTGGGTCTCCTACAGGTCCAGGATTTCCATTTTCTGATCCAGTTGGATTGTATGGAGTAGAATTATCTGGTTTTTTTGGTTCTTCAACCGGTTTAACTGTATGTTGTTCCACTACTATTGGTGGAACTTTATCTGGAGTTAAATTCAGTTTTGGATTGTCGGTTCCTCTTTTTATGATTGGTTTTGGTTCCGTTTTATGTTCTGGAGTTAGCTCTACAATTCTTACAATTTCTGGAAGTTCAGGAATATCTTCTGGAATAAATGGTTTTGGTTCTGGAGTTGTAAATGAAAACAATCCAATTCCAAAAGCAAGCGCTCCGAAAGTGATAAGCATCGCTTTAATCGTTGTAGCGTCACTTTCTTTTCTTAATTGGTAAGCACCGTAAGCTTTGTTTCTGTTTTCGAAGGCAATTTCTAGCCATTTCTCGTCTTGTACGTTGAAGTTTGACATAATATATAGTTTTTAAGGTTGGTATTTGCGTATAATTTAAACCTTAAGAAATAATCGTGCCAAAAAATCAATAAAATAATAATTTTATTAAATTATTCTATATAATCCATGTCTATGTCGTGAGTTTCTGCAATGGTTAAAGTGGCGTAAATAGCTAAAATAAATACAATTATTCCAACAATTATTGCACTATTAATCACGCCTGAAGTCGGTTTAAAAAAATCAAATCCGATTAACATCACTGGCAATAAGCCTCGAACCATATTCGGAATCGTAGTTGCTGCTGTACTTCGAATATTGGTTCCGAATTGTTCTGCTCCAACCGTAACAAACATGGCCCAATAGCCTGTTCCTAAACCAAACCAAGCACAGAAAAAGTAATATGCATTTTCGGTTTTAGCAAAACCGGTAAGTAATAAAGCCACACCAACTATTGTGAAAAGTAACATATAAAAAATGGCTTTTTTTCTCGATTTTAAATAATGAGAAATAATTCCACTTGCAAAATCTCCAGCGGAAATTCCAATGTAAGCCCACATAATTGCTTTTCCAGGAACTAAATTCTCAATTCCCATCGCTGTAGCAAATTGATTCGCCATTAAGGCTAAAATTCCAATACAATACCAAGTGGGCAAGCCAATTAAAATACATTTTAGATATTTTGTAAAACGCTCTTTTGAATTGAAAAGCATGAAGAAATTTCCTTTTTCTACACTAGAATCATGTTCAATGTCTTTGTAAATTCCCGATTCGGAAACGCTAACTCTTAATACTAATAAAGCTAAACCTAAAGCGCCTCCAATAAAATAAGAAGTAGTCCATTCAGAAGTCATTTGAACGGTTAATTGTGCGACAACAGCTCCTAGTAAACCAAAGCCAGCTACAATTGAAGTTCCAATAGCACGTAAACTTTTAGGTAACGATTCGGATACTAACGTAATTCCCGCGCCTAATTCACCAGCTAAACCAACTCCAGCAATGAAACGCAAAGCGGCATAAATAGTTACAATGTTTTCTTGAGGAAATTGCGGTAAAAATCCGCAAGCTATATTAGCTAAAGAATACACTAAAATAGAACCAAATAATACAGAAAGTCGTCCTTTTTTATCGCCTAAAACTCCCCAAAGAATTCCGCCAATTAATAAACCCGACATTTGCCAATTGATAATTGTTGTGCCCACTTCATCTGCATTTAATCCTAATGAATTTAAACTCGGTACACGAACAATTCCGAAAAGTAATAAATCGTAAATATCTACAAAATAGCCTAAAGCGGCAATGACAACAGGAATTGAAAAAAGATGTTTTAGTTTTTCAGAAAAAGTAAAGTTTTCCATTTGGTTTTTTAAAGTTTTGCCAAACCTAATGAAAATTTTTATGAAGTGAAAATCTATTTGCCGCTAATAATTTCCGCTAATAATTTTTTAGCGCGAAGCAGTTTGATTTTGATGTTATTCAACGGTTCGTTCAGTTGTTCTGCCATGTCTTGGTAGCTCATTTCTTGAAAATAACGCAGTTGTATAACTTCTTGATAAGCAGGTTTTAACTGTTTGATTTGAAGTAGTAATTTTGATAAATTTTGTTCGGTAATGATAGTGTCTTCAACAGTTGGAGTGTCATCTAAAACTTGATTGGCTAAGCTGTCTTCTTCATCAGTAATTTCTAAAAATAACGTCGATTTCTTTTTGCGAAGCATATCAATATGCACGTTTTTCGCAATCGTAATTAACCAAGTATTGAAACCAAATTCAGGATTATAAGTACTGATTTTATCAAAAGCTTTCGCGAAAGTCTCAATAACAATATCATCTGTATCTGTTTCGTTTTCAGTACGTTTTAGCATATAGCCGTACACTTCATTCCAATAAAAATCGAGAAGAAAAGTAAAAGCAACTTGATCACCCAATTTTGCTTTTTGTATGTTTTTAAGTATTTTTTCTTGTTTTATTTCCAATGTACTGGTTTAGAAATCAGATTGGTAAAAGCCACTCTAATTTGTGTAATAATTAAAATAATTTCAAAAATTGGATACCAAACAATAATGTCTTTTTCGTTCAATTTTGCCGCTCCGTAACCTAAAACAATCCAGTTAAAAATGTATCGGAAAGCTAAAACGCTAGCCACAATAATCCAATTGTATTGGAAAGATAGCAAAATTATTGCCAAAGTAATACAAAGAACTTGTGAAATAAAATATAAAGCCAATTGAAACTTATCAAAACCTTTGTACAATTTAGCTGTAGAAACGTGTCTTCTTTTTTGATTAAACCATTCTTTGTAAGTCGTTTTTGGTTTAGAATACGTGAAGCCTTCTGGATTATAGCAAATTGATGTATTTGATTTATTTGCCGCTTCGTTGATAAATAAATCGTCATCGCCAGAACGCACTCGGATGTGATTGATAAATCCATTTACATTGAAAAACTCCGATTTTTTATAGGCTAAATTTCGACCAACACCCATATATGGTTTTCCGATTTTCGCCCAAGAAAAATATTGAATTGCGGTTAAAACGGTTTCGTAACGAATGATTTTATTTAAGAATGAACCTTTAATTTTATCATATGCTCCATAACCTAAAACGATAGTTCTTTTGAATGAAAAATGCGATGTCATTTCCGAAATCCAATTTTCTGAAGTTGGACAACAATCGGCATCTGTGAACAATAAATATTCGTTTTTTGCGGCTTTAATACCTAAGGTTAAGGCGAATTTTTTGTTTCCCCAAAACGCTTCGTTGTTTTTAACTTTCACTAGTTTAATAAACGAATATTGTTTTTCATACTCTTCTAATAAATCTAACGTTTCGTCATTTGAAGCATCGTCAATTAGAACCAATTCGTAGTTTGGATAGTTTTGAGAAACTAAAATAGGAAGATGTTTTTGCAAATTTTCATATTCATTTTTAGCGCAAACAATTACAGAAACCGGAATGCTTTTTGGTGTGTCTTTCTTTGGTTGAACAAACGAAAAACGACTAAAAACAAACGATTGATAAACGAATTGAATGACAAAAAAAACTAAAAATGCAATAAAAAGTATAAGTAAAGTTGTTTCCATGTTCCTTTTAAAAGTTGCGCAAAGGTAGGTTTTTTTGTTTAAAGTTTAAAGTTTAAAGTTTCAGGTTTAAAGGTTTTGTAAAATAGTAAATCATATTTTACAAATCGTAAATAACTAAAGGTTTTTCATTTCGTTGGCAATTATTTTCGAACCTTCATTTCCTGATTTTTCTAAATGTGAAATGATGCTTTTTTTATTGTTCTCACTTTTGTTTTGCGATAGTTTTTTTACAGCATCTATGTTTTGAACAATGATGTTAAACGCCAATATTCCGTTAGCTTGACTCATTGTTTCTTTAGAAAGTGATTTGGTTGAAATTGGTTTTTCGCTGTTTTTCTCGTACTTATTTACTAAATTTTCTAAATGTAAAAGCTTTTGTTCTTCGTTTAGAATTTCAATTTTTCCTTCCACATGAACTGCCATGTAATTCCAAGTTGGGACTTCTTCATAATCATACCAAGAAGAAGAAATATAAGAATGTGCTCCAGAAAAAATGGCTAAAACAGTTCCGTTTTCTCCAAAATTTTCACATTGTGGATTTAATTTAGATATATGTCCAGATAAAACAAGTTGATTGTCATTGCTTTCTTCAATAAACAAAGGAATATGCGTGGCATTTATTTTATCATTGGATTGATTGACAAGAATAGCAAAACTATTTTCTTCAATAAAACGTAAAATTTCACTTCGATTTTCGTTTTTATAAATATCTGGTATGTACATTTTGTTTCTTGTTTAAATTTTTACTCCCAACTTCCAGCTTCCAGCTTCGTTCTTCCCAATTAAATCACATTCACTTCCGCTTCAATACTAATTCCGTATTTTTCTAAAATAGCTTTCTGAATATTTTGTGCTACGGTCCAAATTTCGTTTCCTGTCGCGCTTCCGTAATTCACTAAAACTAAAGCTTGTTTCGTGTGAATTCCAGCATCGCCGAAACGTTTGCCTTTAAACCCAGCTTGTTCAATTAGCCAACCAGCTGGCACTTTTACATGCGTTTCTGAAACTGGATAATGTGGAATTTCTGGATATTCTGTTTTTGCCTTTTCGTAAATTTCAATCGGAACAATTGGGTTTTTGAAGAAACTTCCGCTGTTTCCTAACTCTTTTGGATTAGGTAATTTGCTTTCTCGAATCGCAATTACGGCTTTACTCACATCTTGAATTGTTGGGTTTTCAATGCCCATATTTTCTAATTCAGTGTCAATTGCACCGTAAGAAGTATTTAGTTTATGATTGTTTTTTGTCAGTTTGAAAATTACTGATAAAATTACATATTGGTTTTTTAATTCGGCTTTAAAAACACTTTCTCTGTAGCCAAATTTACAAGCTGTCTTATCGAAAGTGGTGATTTCTTGCGAGTCAATTTTCATCGCTTCACACGAAACAAATGTGTCTTTGATTTCTACGCCATATGCACCAATATTCTGAATTGGAGTCGCGCCAACATTACCTGGAATTAAAGATAAATTTTCAATTCCACCATAATTATGTTGGATGCAATATTGTACGAATTCGTGCCAAACTTCTCCAGCATTTCCTTTTACCCAAACAAAATCGTCATTTTCTTCAATAACTTCAATGCCTTTGTTGTTAATGTGTAACACCAAAGCGTCAATATTTTGAGTCAAAAGCATATTACTTCCGCCACCTAAAATAAAGAGTTTTTTCTGTTGGTTTTCTTGTAAAACTTCAGCTAATTTATCTGGAGAATTGACTTCGCAAAATTCAGTTG
The DNA here is from genome assembly GCA_040385445.1 of Bacteroidota bacterium. GTDB lineage: Bacteria > Bacteroidota > Bacteroidia > Flavobacteriales > Flavobacteriaceae > Flavobacterium. Next base: position 28,180 of record JAZKHI010000134.1, read on the forward strand.
CAAAAGCTTCAATTCCAAAAGTGTTATATTTTTTTAACGATTGTTGTTTCGTGATATTCATATTTTTATAGTGAATAGTTTTTTACTTCAATTTTATTTGGCTTCGAGAGCCTCAGCCAACTGGTGACTGAGGCTCTCGAAGTCACTTTTTACTTTGCTCTTATAATGTTTTTTTCAAATCTTCTTCGCTAACGAATTCGTTTTTAAAGAAGATTTGTTTTCCGTTTTTAATCACAATTACAACAGGTAAACCTTGGTAACCTAATGCGTTAAATAACGATTTGTTTTTATCAGCATCAATTCTGTGAATAATTACTTTATCAGCCATTTCTTTGCTCATTTTATCTAAATAGGGCGCCATTTTTTTACAAGGTCCACACCATTCAGCATAAAAATCAATCACAACCGTTTTATCAGAAACCATAAGTTTGTTGTATTCTTCTTGCGTCATTCCAGACCAAACCGCATTGGTTTTCGGATTCGCTTTTTCCCAAGCCATGTAACCGCCATCTAATTCGATAATGTTTTTGAAGCCTAATTCAACTAAATGATTCGCCGCTTTTTTACTTCTTCCGCCGCTTAAACAATATACAAAAACAGGTTTTGTTTTGTCTAAATTAGAAACTTGCGTATCAAAAGAATCTCCATTCCAATCTGCGTTTTTAGCATCAGCAATTTTCCCATTAGCATATTCGCCAGGCGTTCTTACATCTAAAATTTGAGCGTCATCCGTTTTTGTAATAGATGATTTGAATTCTACTGCATTTACACTTTTATAGTTTTGGCTATTCGTGCAACTTATTGATAATGTAATTATGGCAGTTGCGATAATTGATTTTAGGTTTTTCATCATTCTAAATATTAAATATTTTATAACTTTTATGTGTTTGTTTTATGATGTTTTCTGTGCGTTCTGAATGTGTGTCGGAAATAAAAATCTGACCAAATATATCATCATTTACCATATTGACAATTTGCTGCACTCTGAAAGCATCTAATTTATCAAAAATATCATCAAAAAGCAAAATAGGTAACGTTTTGGTGTGTTTTTTTATGAAATCGAATTGTGCCAATTTCAATGCAATTAAAAAAGATTTTTGTTGGCCTTGCGAGCCGAATTTCTTCACGGGGAAATCAGAAATATTAAATACAATATCATCTTTATGGATTCCGCAAGTCGTATATTGTGTAATTCTATCTTTTTGAAGATTTTGGTGTAATAAATTATCTAAAGAATCATGATGCAATTGACTATCATATTCAATAGAAACTTTTTCGGCATTTTCAGAAATCACTTCGTATAATTCTTGAAAAACGGGTACGAATTGTTCTAAAAAGGCTTTTCGTTTCTTAAAAATAATTTGCCCGAATTCCGACAATTGTTCGTTATAAATACTCAAATTATCGGCATCAAAAACCTGATTTAAAGCAAAATATTTTAATAAAGCATTTCGCTGTTGTAACGTTTTCTGATAATTGATTAATGTGTTTAAATACGTAACATCAAATGTGGAAATTACGTTGTCGATAAATTTTCGTCTGGTTTCGCTACCTTCAATAATCAAATCGGTATCGCTTGGCGAAATAATCACAATCGGAATTAATCCAATATGCTCTGAAAATTTCTCGTAAATTTTACCGTTTCGTTTTAGAACCTTTTTTTGCGCTTTTTTATAACTACAAATTATTTGTTCGGTTCGGTTTTCTTTTTCGAAAACACCATCAATTACAAAAAATTCTTCGCCATGTTTGATGTTTTGTGTGGAAAGTGGATTAAAATAACTTTTTCCAACCGCTAAATGATAAATGGCATCAAGAATTGTTGTTTTTCCAATCCCATTTTTTCCCACAATAGCATTAATCTTACTTTCAAACTCAAAAGAATTTTCAGCAATATTTTTATAATTGAGTAAAGTTAGTTTTTTTAAAATCACGTTTTTTCAGTAAAAAGTGGTAAAAATTACACTTTCGAGTACAAATGTAAGTTCAAATTTTAAAAATATAAATAAAAGCACTTTTAAATTTAAATAAAAAGTATATTTTTGCACCTCTAATAAAATTTTAGTTAAATGGCAACATATAATAAAAGAGGTTATAAATCACCAAAACCTGAAGTAGAAAAAGATCCTGCATTTGATACAACTGTAGAAGACGTTAATGTAAACGAAAGCGAAAGCACAACTGCTGGCGTATTTAATGCGTTAGATGATACTGCAAACAAAACGGAAGAGTGGGTAATTAGAAACCAAAAAGCAATTTTAGGAGTAATTCTTGCAGTTGCTATTGGTACTTTAGGATATATCATGTTTAATAAATTTATTGCTACTCCAAAAGAGGAAGAAGCATTTAAAGACATGAATCAAGCACAAATGTATTTTCAACAAGCTGTTGATGCTACAGAAAAGCAAGATTCATTATTTAAATTATCTTTAAAAGGTGGTGAAGGTAAATTAGGATTCGAAGGAGTTATTTCTGAGTATTCTGGGACTAAAGCAGCTAATTTAGCAGAATATTCTGCTGGTATGGCTTGTTTACATTTAAAAGATTTCAAAAAAGCGATTGAGCATTTAGATAATTTTTCTTCTACTGAGAATAATTTAAAAGCTTTAGCTATTGGAGCAAAAGGTGATGCTAATGCGGAATTAAATAATAATGACGAAGCTTTAAAATTATATGTTGAAGCGGCTAATGTTGAAGATAACGATTTTGTAACACCAAGATTTTTATTTAAAGCAGCTAATCTTGCAATTGTTTTAAAGAAAAATGATGAGGCTTTAGGTTATTTAAAAACGATTAAAGAAAAATACGAAACTTCTCCAGAAGGAAGTGCAGTTGATGTTTTAATTGCTTCATTGGAAAAATAATGGCAACCGAAAATAAAAATTTATCTCAATACGATAAAAACACAATCCCAAACGCGAAAGACTTTCGGTTTGGGATTGTTGTTTCAGAGTGGAACGAGAACGTAACTGAAGGTTTGTATAATGGTGTGTTTTCTGCATTGACCGATTGTGGTGCGTTGCCAGAAAATATTAATCGTTGGAATGTGCCGGGAAGTTTCGAATTAATTTTTGGTGCGCGTCAAATGCATGAAAAATTAGAATTGGACGCCGTAATTGTTATCGGTTGTGTGATTAAAGGAGAAACGATGCATTTTGAATTTGTTTGCGAAGGCGTAACTCAAGGAATGAAAGACTTGAATTTATTATACGATATTCCAACAATCTTTTGTGTGTTAACTGATAATACAATGCAACAATCTATTGATAGAAGCGGAGGGAAGCACGGTAATAAAGGTGTGGAAGCTGCGATTGCTGCTATTAAAATGATAGATTTAAATAAGAGGTTCTAAACAACTTTCTTAATAAAAATATAAAACTCTTCATCACTGGAGAGTTTTTTTTATATTTGGTGAAAAGCAATTCATGAATAATTCTATTTGGTTTTTCGATAATATTGATGTCTTTCAAATTCTTTGTCCGCACAAGTATAAGAAATTTGCCAAAGAACATAACTTTAGTTTTCTAAAAAAAGGCGATTATGTGTATTTTGAAGAAGATGCAGCCAATAAAGTTTTTATGATTAATCATGGAAAAGTGAAAGTTGGCTATACTACGGAAGATGGTGAAGAAATTATTACAGCCATTTTAGTAAAAGGTCAAATTTTTGGCGAAAAAGCCATTTTAGGCGAAGAAAAAAGAAATGAATTTGCTCAAGCTATCGAAAATGATACGTCAATTTGTATTATCAAGTTAGATGTGATGTATGAAATGCTTCGAAGAAATAACGAATTCAGTTTGAAAATCTATAAATTTATTGGTTACCGATTCAAAAAATTAGAGCGACGCTTGCAAATTATGTTGTTTAAAGATGCGAAAACTAGATTGTTAGAATTCATAAAAGAATTAGGTGAAGATTATGGTTTTGTAAATGCGATTACGGGCGATAAAGTCATCAAACATCCCTATACGCAAAAAGATATTGCAGCATTAATTGGATTGTCTCGACCAACATTGAATGTTTTAATCAATGAATTACAAAACGAAAATGTACTCACTTTTGAAAGAAAAGAAATCGTGTTGAGAAAGTAATATTTTTATTGGTTTCTATTTTACCCAACCCGTTCTTTTACGCCATTCTTCAAATTTCAATTGTTTTTCAAACCAATCGCTTGGTGGATTTTCATTTTCCATTTTGGCTTCCGTTCTTAAATGAGCGGTTTGTTGTTCTAAAGTATTTAATTTGAGTTTTTTTCTTCTTTCATTCACTTTATCTAAATCATCAAAAGGAGCGGGAATTAAAATGCCGTTTTCGTTCCAATCAAATTGTGATCCATAGAGTTGAGGTTTGCCTTCAAAAAAACAAATTCGGTCTTCTAAATAAGCAATATCAATTGGGTTGACGTCTTTTTTTTCTTTCTTCATTAATCTTAAACATGATTTCATGAAAATAGGTAAACTTATAGCGTGCTGAATAATCAACCAAGCGGCATCATACGCTTCTTGTCCAACTTTTTGAATCGTTGGGAAACCAATTTCTTTTATGATATGTTTTAGTTTTATAGCATTATCAAGATGGATTTTTTCCATTTCAGCATGATAATCTTCATTAAGTAAATTTTCTTGAAGAAGATGCACTCTAAATTTTAAATCTTTCTCTTTTAATCGAACAATAGAATCGCTATAATTTTTCATAA
>JAZKHI010000135.1:0-2670 GCA_040385445.1 Bacteroidota bacterium
ATAAAATTACCCAAAGATTAATTACAGAACCATCTACTGTTTTGGCAACTGTATTCCCAACACTCATATCAAAAACCCAATAGGCGATAAAGTTGAAAAACGCTGCCCAAATTACAGCTTGTGTAGGTGTTAATACCTTTGTAGAAACTACTGTTGCAATTGAATTGGCCGCATCGTGAAATCCGTTTACCAAGTCAAATAACAATGCAATGACTATAATTACTATTAATAATGTAAACATAGTACTTAATTAAGAATGTTTAACAGCTACTGCTTCTAATACTCTTGCAACAGATTTACATTTGTCTGATGCTTTATCTAAAGACGCTAAAACTTCTTTATATTTAATAACATTTTTGGCATCTGTTTCATTTTCAAAAATATCAGCCACCGCTTTTTCAAAAACTGAATCTGATTTTCTATCTAATTTGTTGATTTTCTTTACAGAATCAAAAATGTTTTTGAAATTTTTCATGTCTTTTAATTCCATTACAGATTTTGCAATGTGACCACAAGCTTCTAAATTAATTTCAGTAATTTTTCTGATCGATTTAGTAATTTTTTCTACTTGATACATTCTAATTCTGTTAGAAGCTTCTTGTAAATTACTAGCTACATCTTCAATTGTAGTCATTAATGCATGAATATCTTCTCTATCGAATGGAGTAATAAAGTTTTTACTTAATTCAATATTCATTTTATGAGAAATTTTCTCAATACTTTCGAATAATTCATCAATCTTTTTAAAATAACTTTCTCTATCTGCTTTAGAAGCGTTTACACCTTCATGTAAAGCATCAGACATTTTTGTTAACTTGTTAGTTGCTTCCTCAAATAATGGAAAAAAAGTTTTGTCTTTTGGAGAGAAAAAATTTAAAATGTTTTTAAAGGCCATCTTTTAGTTTGTTTAAATTACGGTGCAAAAGTAGAAACCCAATGTTAAGTTAATGTTAAGTAATCAACAAAACTAGATTAATTGTTAACTAATTATTAATAAAACGTGAAGAAAAAAATGCAGACCTATAAGCCGGATTCTGTACTCCGATAAATCGGAGCCCTTATCATTTATCTAGTTCCGAAATTACTCACGGAATCAATCTTTCTACCCTTCAGCAACGGACGAGAAACCCTTAAATGCTGATATACTTGAAATTTCACCGCATAGAGTTTACCTGGTTTCACTACAGCATTACCTGTACATACTTTCTGTTGCACTTGTCCTCCCCCGATTAATCAGAGTGACGGGTGTTACCCGCTATGCTTCTCTTTGGTGTCCGGACTTTCCTCTCCCTCGTCCTAAGACGAGGGAACGATAAGGCGGTCTGCGGGGCAAAGATAAATTAAAGTTAGGAGTTGGAAGTTGGAAGTTGGAAGTTTTTTTACTAGAACAATTTAATCTCTTATTAAGTTTGAATAAAAACACAGATTAAAGAAATTATATTAATTATTAAAATTTCTCTAATCTCTGTTGAAAAAATGTATAAAATGACTGCTTTACAAATTTTTAATAACTTTTATCTTTTTACTTTTGACATTTTACTTTTAAAATCTATATTTGCTATCGAGAATTACCTATGGAACAATTTATAGTATCAGCCCGAAAATACAGACCTCAAACATTTAAAGATGTTATTGGGCAACAGGCTATTACAAATACTTTGCTACATGCCATAGAAAATAATCACTTAGCACAAGCCTTACTTTTTACAGGACCTCGTGGTGTTGGAAAAACCACTTGTGCGAGAATTTTAGCTCGAAAAATTAATCAAGAAGGTTATGACGACCCAAATGAAGATTTTTCTTTCAATGTTTTCGAATTAGATGCCGCATCAAATAATGGTGTAGATGATATTAGAAGTATTATCGACCAAGTTCGAATCCCACCACAAACAGGAAAATATAAAGTTTATATTATTGACGAGGTTCACATGCTTTCAACTTCTGCATTTAATGCGTTTTTGAAAACTTTAGAAGAACCACCAAAACACGCTATTTTCATTTTAGCAACTACAGAAAAACATAAAATTCTTCCAACTATTCTTTCTCGTTGTCAAATTTTCGATTTCAAACGAATTACGATTAACGATACCAAAGAATATTTAATGGGAATTGCGCAAAATCAAAATGTGCAGTTTGAAGAAGAAGCTTTACGTATTATTTCTCAAAAAGCAGATGGTGCCATGCGTGATGCTTTGTCTATTTTTGACAGAGTGGTTTCGTATTGTGGAAATAACTTAACACGTCAGGCTGTTGCCGAAAACTTAAACGTTTTAGATTACGATTACTATATTAAGGTAACCGATTTAATTTTGGAAAATAACATTCCAGAATTACTGTTAACTTATAATGATATTTTAGCAAAAGGATTTGACGGACATCATTTCATTGCTGGTTTAGCTTCTCATTTTAGAGATTTATTGGTTTGTAAAAATCCAGTTACACTTTCTTTATTAGAAGTAAGCGAACAAACACAACAACAATTTGCTATTCAAGCACAAAAAGCTTCTCAGGCGTTTTTATTAGCTGGAATCGAAACCGCAAACGATTGTGATTTAAAATATAAAGTGAGTCAAAATCAACGACTATTCGTAGAATTAACTTTAATGCAATTGGCCTCATTAACACATGATGCCGAAAAAAAAAAGCTAAATACTTTATAATTCCTTCTAA
>JAZKHI010000136.1:0-2212 GCA_040385445.1 Bacteroidota bacterium
GTTAAATTTTATACATAAACCATTTCTAATATCTGATGTACTTGCCATTTTGTTTATTTTAATTTTATGTTTTTAAATTATTTATACGCTTCCAGTATAACCTTTCATGATACCTCGAGAAGAATTTCTGATAAAATCCAAAATTTCATCTCTTTCTGGAGTGGCTTCCATTTCTGCTTCAATAATGCTCATTGCTTGAGAAGTATTGTAGTTTTTTTGGTATAAAATTCTGTAAATATCTTGAATTTCTCTAATTTTATCTGTAGAAAAACCTCTTCTTCTTAATCCAACTGAGTTAATTCCCACATAAGATAAAGGTTCTTTTGCTGCTTTAGAAAAAGGAGGAACATCTTTACGGACTAAACTTCCACCAGAAATCATTGCGTGATCTCCAATAGAAATAAACTGATGCACAGCTGCTAAACCACCAATTACAGCGAATTGACCAACTGTAACGTGACCAGCTAAAGCTACACCATTAACAATAATTGAATTATCACCAATTACACAATCGTGAGCAATATGTGCAGTTGCCATAATTAAACAATTATTACCAACAACTGTTTTTCCTGAAGCAATTGTACCTCTATTTATAGTTACGCATTCTCTAATTGTAGTATTATCACCAATTACAGTTAGTGAATCTTCTCCACCAAATTTTAAATCTTGTGGTACTGCAGAAATTACTGCTCCTGGAAAAATATTACAATTTTTACCAATTCGAGCGCCTTCCATAATAGTCACGTTAGAACCTATCCAAGTTCCTTCGCCAATTTCTACATTACTATGAATTGTTGTAAAAGGATCGATAACTACATTTCTTGCAATTTTTGCTCCTGGATGTACGTATGCTAAGGGTTGGTTCATAATTAATCGTTTTTAACTTTTACAATTTGTGCCATTAATTCTGCTTCTGAAACTAATTTCCCGTTCGCATAAGCATATGCTTGCATGTGACAAATTCCTCTTCTGATTGGAGTAATTAATTCACATTTAAACACTAAGGTATCTCCTGGTAAAACTTTTTGTTTAAATTTCACATTGTCTATTTTCATAAAGAATGTAAGGTAATTTTCTGGGTCTGGAACCGTACTTAAAATTAAGATCCCTCCTGTTTGCGCCATTGCTTCAATTTGTAAAACTCCTGGCATAACTGGTGCTCCTGGGAAATGTCCTACGAAGAATGGTTCGTTCATGGTAACATTTTTCAATCCAACAACATGAGTATCTGATAATTCTAAAATTTTGTCTACTAATAAGAATGGTGGTCTGTGTGGTAACAAATCCATAATTCCATGAATATCTAAAACGGGTTCTTTATGTAAATCGTAAACTGGAATATTATTTTTTTCTTCTAGTTTAATAATTTTTGATAATTTTTTCGCAAATTGAGTATTTACGAAATGCCCTGGTTTGTTAGCGATAACTTTTCCTTGAATTCTTGTTCCAATTAAAGATAAATCACCAACAATGTCCAATAATTTATGACGAGCTGCTTCGTTAGGAAAATGCAATGTTAAATTATCTAAAATTCCGTTTTCAGTAACTGAAATTGATTCTTTATTAAAAGCTTTCTTTAAACTTGTCATGGTTTCAGTAGAAATTTCTTTATCTACATAAACGATTGCGTTGTTTAAATCGCCACCTTTAATTAATCCGTTATTTAAAAGAGATTCTAATTCATGTAAAAAACTAAACGTTCTACAAGCTGAGATTTCCGACTTAAAATCAGAAATATTTTTCATGTTAGCGTTTTGAGTTCCTAATACTTTCGTACCAAAATCAACCATTGCAGTTACAGAATAGCTATCACTTGGAATGATAGTAATTTCACTACCAGTAGTTTCGTCTAAATAAGAAATTACGTCTTTTACAACATATACTTTTCTTTCCGCTTCTTGTTCAACTGCACCCGTTTTTTCTAATGCTTCCACAAAATATTTTGAAGAACCATCCATAATTGGTAACTCAGATGAATTTAATTCGATAATTACGTTATCTAAATCACAACCAACTAAAGCAGCCAAAACATGCTCAGGAGTTTGTATCATTACACCTAACTTCTCTAAATTAGTTCCGCGTTGTGTATTTACAACATAATTGGCATCGGCTTCAATAATTGGAGCGCCTTCTAAATCGACACGTACAAATGTAAATCCGTTATTTACTGGTGCTGGTTTAAAAGTCATTGTTACTTCCTGACCAGTATGTA
>JAZKHI010000137.1:0-9608 GCA_040385445.1 Bacteroidota bacterium
TTGACAATATATTCGAAGGACGTAATAAAAGTTATGGTGCATACGAATTAAGAACGAATAGTTCTAAAAGAACCGTTATGGCTTTGATTTTTTCTTCAATATTTTTTATTGGATTAGTTGTTGTTTTGTATCTTTCGATGAAAAGTAAGGACAAAGTAGAAGAGAAAATCACTAAAGTGGAGCTTAAAAAAGTAAATACGCCACTTAAGAAAGAGGAAAAGAAAATTCTTGAAGAAATTAAGAAGGAAGTTCCTATGGAAAAAGTGAAATCTGTGGTGGATATTGTTAAAAATGTACCACCGGTTGTAGTTGCTAAGAAAACTACAGACAAAGAAATTCCTCCTACAGATGAATTTAAAGATAAGAAAACAGGTTCTGATGATGTTAAAGGTGATGCCACTGCTCAAAAGCAAAAAGAAGGTGAATTAGCAGAAGAAGAGCAAAAAGGTGATGATACAGATTACAATCAAATCTTTACCTCTGTTCAAGTTTCAGCTGAACCTCCTGGTGGAATGCAAGCTTTTAGAAAACAAGTTGGAAGTTCTTTCCGTACGCCAGAAGTGGATGAAAGTATGGTTGGTACTGTTGTTGCTAAATTCGTAGTTTGGGATGATGGTTCTATTAGAGATGTTCAAATCGTAAAAGAATCTCCTACTGGTTTAGGATTAGGAAAAGAAGCTATTAGAGTTCTTTCTAAATCACCTAAATGGAAACCTGGAATATATAATGGTAGAAGTGTAAAACAATACTATACATTACCTCTTTCTATTCAGATTGTTGGTAGCGAATAATATGAAATGGTTAAATAATTTAAAACAGAAATCGCCCAAACAGCGATTTCTGTTTATTTTAGGACTTTTAATATTTTGTTTTTATTTGGTTTTGGCCTATTTAGTGACCTTTTGGGAAGATTTCCCTTTAGATGTTTCCCTAACTAGAAGAAGAATATTCGGTGTTTTATTAGTTTTATATGCAAGTTTTAGGTTTTACAGATTAATTAAAAAAGAAGAGGAATAAGATGAAAAATATTTTCGCAGCAATTTTATTTTTAAGTTTTGCATTTGGTTTCGGACAAGAGAATACTGCGCCAAAAGAAGATGCAAAATTGATTAAGGAAAATGCAACTGAAGTTGATAGTAAAACGGAATATAATAAAATCTTTACAAGTGTACATGTTCAAGCACAACCACCTGGCGGAATGCATGCATTTAGACAAATGATTGGATCATCATTTAGAGTGCCTGTAGTTTATGAAACTACAATAGGTACAGTTATTGCTAAGTTTGTTGTTTGGGATGATGGTACAATAAGAGACATTCAGATTATTAAAGAAACTCCTGCCAATCTAGGATTAGGTAAGGAAGCTATACGAGTAATCAGTAGTTCAGAAAAATGGATACCAGGAGTGTATAATGGAATGAATGTTAAACAATATTATACTTTGCCAATAGCAATTCAAATTACTCCTGCTGAGAAAAAACAAACACCTGTTGAAGAAGCTAAAAAAGATAAGCAATAAAGACATGAAAAAAATAATTTACATATTAGTTGTACTAGTTTTAGTAGTTTTTGCATGTAAAAAATCTGAAAACGCAACAGAAGATGAATCTTATGTAAAAGGTAAAGCAGAAATTTATGTAGATGAATCGTTGTTGCCAATTGTTGAAGATCAAGAAATGGTTTTCGAAAGTAAATATCCAAAAGCAAACATTAAATTAATTCCTCAGTCAGATTCAGATATCGTTAATTTATTATTACAAAGAAAAATTGACATCGCTGTTTTGTCTCATGAATTAACTGCAACACAAGAAAAGACTTTAAAAAACATAGACGTTATTGGAAAAAACACCCCGTTTTGTTCTGATGCTATTGCACTAATAGTAAGTCAAGGAAATACAAAGACTACAATTACCACTTCTGAAGTTTACGAAATATTAAATGGTAAGAAAACCGATTATCAATATGTTTTTGATAATGAAAACTCAAGTACTTTAAGCTATTTAATGAATAAGGCTGGTGTTAAAACTTTACCAAAAAGTATTACTGCGCTAAAAAATAACCTAGAAGTTATTAAATTTGTTTCCGAAAATAATAATTCAATAGGTTTTGTGGGTGTAAATTGGTTGTTAAATCCGTCACTTGAATTAGAAAGCACTATTAAAAAGGTAAAAGTTCTAGCTGTAGGTTCAACTAATGAAAACGCTGTAAAACCAACACAGGAGTACATCGAAACAAAAACCTATCCATTCGTAAGAAAAATATATTTGTTAAATTATCAAGGAAGAACTGGTTTAGGCATGGGATTTGCTTCCTTTGTAAAAAGTGAAGTTGGACAACGTATTATTCTTAAATCTGGATTAGTACCAGTTAAGATTCCAACACGAGAAATCAGAATAGTAAAAAATAATAAAAAGAAATAAAAAAGTAGAAATGAAAACAGTTATTTTATCAAGTTTTGCCACTATTTTTGCTACACTTGTAGTGAACGCTCAAGATATTGAGCAAGTAAAAAAAACAATCGACGCAGAAAAATTTTCTGAAGCAAGAAAATCTTTAAAATCTATGGTTACAAGTGCACCAGATAAAGGTAAAAATTACTTTTATTTAGGTCAAGTTTATTTAGCATTAGAAAAACAAGATTCAGCAAGAATTTATTTCGATAAAGGTAAAATAGCTAAAGATGCAGGACATTTAAATTTAATTGGTTTAGGTCAATTAGATTTGTTGAATGGAAACAAATCTGCAGCAGAAAGTAATTTTACTAACGCATTAGCATTTGCTAAAAAGAAAAATACTGAGGAACAAGTTTTTATTTCTCAAGCTTACTTAAAAGCAGCAAATCCAGATAATTCGAAAGCATTAGTAGCGGCAAAAGCAGCTGTAGCTAGCGACCCGAAATCGGCATTAGCACAAGTAGCTTTAGGAGATGCTTTCGTAGCAAATAAAAATGTTAACGATGCGTTTGTAGCTTACAGAACAGCATCTGAATTAGATAAAACGTCACTAAAAGCTACTATGCAATTAGCAGTAATTACAAGAAACGCGCAAGCTTTTCCTGAAGCATTAAAAGCTTTTAACGACATTATTGCTGCAAATCCAACTTACGGACCAGCTTTCAGAGAAAAAGCGGAAACAAATTTAGCTTGGGCTTATGCAAAAAAATCTCTTTTCGAAGAAAAAATTGCTGCAGCATTAGAAGACTATAAAAAATACATGACTTTAACAGATGTATCTACAGATGCAAGAATGAAATATGCAGACTTCTTAATCTTATCTAAAAAATGGAAAGAATTAGAAGCTGAAGCATTAGCAATTCAGAAAGCAGATAAAGTAAATCCAAAAGTATTTAAATATTTAGGTTATGCTTATTCTGAAAACGGAAATCCAGAAGGTGCAATTAAATCTTTGAACGAATATATGTCAAAAGTTGATGTTAAAAGAATCAACGGAAAAGACTATTTATATTTAGGAAAAGCAAAATTAGCTACATCAATGGACGATAAAGGTGTGGTTACAAATCAAGCTCGTTTTAACGAAGCCATTGCTGATTTAACAAAAGCATCAGATTTAAACCCAATCTTATCTGGAGAATTTACAGAAATTGGAATTAAATTATACACAAATAAAGCGTATTTAGAAGCGTCTAAAATATTTGAATTATCGGTTAAAAACACCAATTCAAAAAGCTATAGTCGTGATAACTATTTATTAGGAAATTCGATTTTGTTCTATGCAGAAAATAAAACAGCTGCACAAAAAGCAGCTTTAACAGCTGAATTCGCAAAAGCAAACAACGCGTATTCAGAATCTATTAAAGCCTCTCCAAATGTTCAAGATGTATATTTTTACAAAGGACAATTGAACAGAGTTATTGGAACAAAAGAATCTAATGCGCAAGCAGTTTTAGATTATGAAGGTTATGTAAAAACAGTTTTAGCAAAAGGAGATACAGAAACTTCAAAAGCAGCTGTTAAAGAAAATCTTTTCGAAGCTTACTCTTATATCGGTGCAATTTACGCGTCAACAGACAAAGTAAAAGCAATTGCAGCATTCGAAGAAGCCTTGAAAATTAATCCAACTGATAAATATGTTTCTGAATCTTTAGCAGTTTTAAAGAAATAAGAAAATCAATAAATTATCAAAAACCGATAGCGAAAGTTATCGGTTTTTTTATTTCTATTATTTGAAGCTTTTTCCAGCTTTCCATTTTAGTTGTTCTCATAAATAAGTAAAAACTATTTTTTGTAATTAAGCTTCCGTTGGTCGCTTCTTCCAAAAAAGTTTTTATCTCATTTCTTTCCAACAAGCTGCCATTGCAATCTGGGCTAGACAATAGTAGTTAAATAAAAACTTCCAACATCTAACTTCAAACTTCCAACTTTATACTATCTTTGCACCCAATAAATAAAATATGCTTAATAAAGAAAATCAAATATTAGTTAACAAAGGCGAAATGCTTCCATTAATGGAAGAGTTTTACACCATTCAAGGCGAAGGTTACCACACCGGAACTGCGGCTTACTTTATCCGAGTAGGTGGTTGTGATGTGGGTTGCCATTGGTGTGACGTAAAAGAAAGTTGGAATGCCGATTTGCATCCACCAACTGCTGTGGAAACCATTGTTGCTAATGCAAAAAAATATGCCAAAACAATTGTGATTACAGGTGGTGAACCCTTAACTTGGGATATGAATCCAATTACAGCACAATTAAAAGAAGCTGGATTGCACGTTCATATTGAAACTTCGGGAGCTTATGATGTAACTGGAACTTGGGATTGGTTTTGTTTATCACCAAAGAAAAACAAATTACCAGTAGAATCTGCTTACGCCATTGCAAACGAATTGAAAGTTATTATTCATAATAAACACGATTTCATTTTTGCAGAAGAACAAGCGGAGAAAACCAATAAAAATGCCATTTTATTTTTACAACCGGAATGGAGTAAAAAAGAAGAAATGACACCGCTAATTGTAGATTATGTCATGAACAATCCAAAATGGAGAGTGTCGTTACAAACACATAAATATTTAAATATACCTTAATGAGAAAAATAGTAGTTCTTATTGTTTTGTTTTTTGGGTTTAATTTATCTCATGCACAATTAGGTGGCGAAGATGAAGTGTATTTATCTGGAGATTTAACGGAAGCAACTTTTCAAGGTGGCGATTTAAATAAGTTTTATGATTATATCGTAAAGAATTTCGATACCAAAACAGTTGAGAAAAAAGGACAATTAATTTTTTCATTTACGATTAATGACAAAGGTGAAGTTAAAAACATTAGAGTTTTAAAAGATTTAGGAGGAACTTCTGCTTTAGAGATTATTAAAATTTTGAGAGCATCTCCAAAATGGGAACCGGCAAAAAGAGGAGGAAAGCCCGTAAGTATAGATATTAAATTACCAATGAATTTTAAATAAAACAAAAAACGAGATAGTGATTCTATCTCGTTTTTTGTTTTATGTCAGGAAAATATTAATTGTATTTTAAAGTACTCCAAAGTAAATCGATTAATTTCTGACCTTCTGTGTCTTTATTGTCATCCATTTTCATCGTCATCACTAAAGCGCCTTCATCCTTTTTTCCAAAAGTAGTTACTTCATATATGTTAACTTCATCTTTATATGATAAAAACGCTTTGTTTATTTTTACCTTTTGCTTAGAAGAAAGCGTTCTTTCGTAATCTTTTCTTTCAAGTTCGTAACCATAACCAATACTTTCCTTAGTTACTTCATTTAGCATTATTTCATTTAAAAGTTGAGGATTCATATTTTCATATAATTGAATAATTATACCAGAACCATCTGCAGTAATAATCATCAATTGCTCAATTCCTTCATCTAATTTTGTAGACGCTACTTTGTAATCTTTCAAATATTGAAAACTTAAATTGCCGTTTTTGTATGTTAAAGTGTCTTTTAGTGAAACTTTTATTTTGTGTATTTTATTATCAATTTTTAATTCATGACTTTTATCTAATTCAATTTCTGAAGTTTTTCCATCTATTTCTATTTTGTAATTTTCTTGAGCAAATAAATTGCCGCTAATAATGATAATAAGTGTTAAGAAAAGGTTTTTCATAAGTGTTTTATTTGTTGTTAAAATTTAATTAGATAATCTTGCTAAATAATCAAAATGTTCGCCTTCCATTATTAGTTCACATTGTAAACCATTGGCAATGGCAGCATTTTGAAGTGTGTTGTAATCAATATATAACCAAGGAAAAGTGTCTTCTGTTTCGCCTTTGTATTGAACGGTAAAAGTCAATTCGCCATAATAACCATCTCCTGGAATCCATTTTCCGCCATCTTCATCTTCATCAAACATATAAATAATATCCGACGAATCAATTAAAATTTGCCCACCATCATTTAATAGCAATTTTAATTTCTGTAAATACTTCGCCGTTTCATTCAATGTCCCGAAAATTCCCGTTCCATTCATTAATAATAAAATCGTGTCGTATTTATTTTCGGTATCTAAATCTAAAATATTTTCAACTTTCACATTTTCTATTCCACGAAGCTGACAGGCTTTTACCGCATTTTCAGAAATATCAATCGCAGTAACATGAAGTTTTCTCTCGTTTTGTAATTCCAAAGCATGACTTCCAGCACCACAACCTACATCTAAAACTTTTCCTTTTGCCAATTGTAACGCTTTTTGTTCCAATTTTGGCATGTCGTTATAATTACGAAATAAATATGCAACGCTCATTTCATCCGCTTCGGAAATAGAAGTTTCAGTAATTAAATCTTCTGGTGAATTATGGGTTTGGTAATCTAGGATGGCTTTTCCAAAAAGGTCTTTCATTTATTCTGAATTTATTACAGAATCTTTACAGATTCTAGTTTGTTAGTTATATTTCAAAATTCAACATTCGTTATTCTTAATTCCACATTCAAAATCGTAGCTTTGCAGTTCATACTTACAGAACATGTTAAAACCAGCATTAAACGAAATTCAAAAACTAGCCAAAGATACGCATATTGAAAATAAAAAATATTTCGATAAGCTAAAAAAACGTGTGCCTAAAAATTTAGATTACGTCATGCAAGATTTGCACGATGCCGAATTTAAGAAAACCGATTGTTTAGAATGTGCGAATTGTTGTAAAACCACTGGTCCATTATTTACAGATGCTGATGTAGAACGAATTTCGAAACATCTAAAACAAAAACCACAACAATTTATTAGTCAGTTTTTACGTGTAGATGAAGATAATGATTATGTGTTGAAATCTGTCCCATGTGCGTTTTTAGATTCAGATAATAAATGTTTTATTTACGATGTTCGTCCGAAAGCCTGTAGAGAATTCCCGCACACCGATAGAAAAAAGTTCAATCAAATTACCGATTTGACTTTGCTAAACGTTGCCGTTTGCCCTGCAGCTTTTAATATTGTAGAGAAAATGAAATTGAAAATGCCGTTGTAAAACAATAAAATTTCACACAATATACATCCGCAATATCTTCCTTTCCTTTGGAGAGTCCCGAAATTTCGGGAGGGTGAGGCTAGTAGATTAAATACTGCTTTCTCATTTCTTTAAAACTATTCAAACCAGCTTCCCAGCTTTTTCTAATCTCTTTTTCCGAAACGCCATTTACTATTTGTTCTTGTAGTTTTTTAGTTCCAGCCAATTTGGTAAAGAAATCATTAAAGAAAATCGATTTATCAGAAGTATCTGAATACGCTTTCATCAACCATTTTAATTCTAAACGAGTCACTTTTTTAATCTGAGTTAAATCTTCACCAGTACATAATACATCTTTATGCATCGGATCTTTCGCACCGAAATTAGAAATAGGAGTGAAGCTAAAATTGAAATTCGTTAAAAATGGTGAACCATAAATCTGAAATTGCTTTTCCGTTCCTCTTCCAACACTCACATTCGTACCTTCAAAAAAGCACAAACTCGCATATAAATTGATCGCTTGATCGTTTGGTAAGTTCGGCGAAGGCTTCACGGGTAAACTATAAACCATATTTCTTTTATAATTCGTACAAGGAATAACTTTTAATTTACATTGAAGAGCTTGCCCTGAGCCTGTCGAAGGGTTAGTCAACCATTTTTCACCATTAATCATTTTGGCATATTCGCCAATAGTCATTCCGTGTAAAACGGGAATTGGATGCATGCCTACAAAACTTTTGTATTCTGGTTCTAAAATCGGACCGTCAACAATAGTACCATTCGGATTTGGTCGGTCAAAAACTAAAAGTTCAATATTATTTTCGGCGCAAGCTTCCATTACATAATGTAAAGTAGATATATAGGTGTAAAATCTCGCACCAACATCTTGGATGTCGAAAATCATCACATCAATATCAGCTAATTGTTCTGGCTTTGGTTTTTTGTTATTTCCGTATAAAGAAATAATTGGCAAGTTCGTTTTAGAATCTTTCCCATCTTTAATCATTTCTCCTGCATCGGCAATTCCTCTAAAACCATGTTCAGGAGCATATATTTTTTGAAGATTAATTTGTTTTTCTAATAAGAAATCAACTAAATGCTTTTTGTTTTCCACTATTCCAGTCGGATTTGTAACAATTCCAACTTTCTTATTCGTTAATAAAGGTAAATAAGTAGTATGGTTTTCCGCTCCTGTTTTAAACTTTCCTTCTTTTGAGGAAGTTATTGCAGATTGGGTTGCGTTATTAACAGTTGTACTTGCTGTGTTCTTTTTAGATGAACATCCGAAAGAAAATAATAGTATTGAAAAAAATAAAAACGTATTTTTGAACTCAAATTTCATATCAAGCATATTTTGAATTTAGAATATTTTATTGCGAAACGACTTATTGTTTCTAAAAGTTATAAAAGTAGTGTTTCTTCTCCAATTATAAAAATTGCTATTTTGGCTATTGCCTTAAGCATTCTTATGATGATTATGTCTGTGGCAACAGGTGTAGGCTTGCAACAAAAAATTCGAGAAAAAATTTCAGCATTCAACGGACATGTGATTGTTTCCAATTTTGACGACAACCAATCTCAAGTTACTGCCGAACCAATCGATTCAAGATTATTGCCTATTTCTCAATTAAAAAAGAACAGTTTCATAACTCACGTACAACCCGTAATTACGAAAGGCGCTTTAATAAGAACCGAAACAGATGTAGAAGGAATTATTTTCAAAGGTGTCGATGCGTCGTACCAATGGAATAACTTAAAAGAGTTTTTGGTTGAAGGAAAAATCCCGACCTATAAAGAAAGTGATATTAACGAAGTGCTAATTTCTCAGTTTTTGGCTAACCGATTAAAACTAAAAGTTGGAAATTCGTTCAATACCTTTTTTATGAAAACGCAAGGCAAATTGCCAAGTGTACGAAAGTTTAAAATCGCTGGAATTTATAATTCAGGTTTTCAAGAATTCGACTCCTCTTATATAATAGGTAACATCGAACATTTGCAACGTATTAATAAATGGCAACCCAACCAAATTGGAGCCTATGAAATTTTCATCGACGATTTTACAAAACTTGATGAACGTGCCCAAGAAATTTACAAAACCATTCCGCCTACATTTAATAGTTCATCAATTTCTGAAAAGTATTTCAGTGTTTTCGAATGGCTAAAACTTTTCGATTTCAATATTTTGGTCATCCT
>JAZKHI010000138.1:0-3940 GCA_040385445.1 Bacteroidota bacterium
TTATTTAGGTCAAGCCGCTTGGTTAATGCATCAAAATGAAGACTTTTTAAATGGTAGAAATCCATTCTTCGAAATCATGCCTGATTGGTTCTTACTACCAAGTATAATTATCGCAACATTAGCAACCGTTATTGCTTCGCAAGCTTTAATTAGTGGAAGTTATACCTTAATTAACGAAGCCATCAACTTAAATTTCTGGCCACGAGTTGCAGTGCGTCAACCATCGGAATTAAAAGGACAAATTTATATTCCGAGTGTCAATAATGTACTTTGGTTTGGTTGTGTATTAATGATTTTGTACTTCCGTTCTTCTGAACATATGGAAGCTGCGTATGGTTTTTCAATTACGATTACCATGATGATGACCACTTTATTACTAGGCTATTTCTTAAGATTTAGAATGAAATGGAATAAATACGCCGTGTTCTTAATTGTGGGATTATTTGCGATTGTGGAAACTTCATTTTTCATCGCGAATGTGGCAAAAATCAAAGAAAGATGGATGTTTTTATTTTTCGAATTAGGAATTTTTATGATCATGTACATTTGGTTCAATGCTAGAAAAATTCACAACAGATTTACCAAATTTACCGAATTAGGAAAATACAGTAATCAGTTAGCAGAATTAAGCGAAGATGTTAGTATTCCGAAATTCGCTACGCATTTAATTTACCTTTCAAAAGCAGATAGAAGACATCAAGTAGAAGAAAAAATCATCAAATCTATTTTCTCTAAAAAACCGAAACGAGCAGATGTGTATTGGTTTTTACATCTCAACAGAACCAATGAACCTTACACTTTAAGTTATAATGTTTCGGAATTAATTGACGATAAAGTGATTAAAGTCAACATTAATGTTGGATTCCGAATTCAGCCTAAAACCGAATTGTATTTCAAAAAAATTGTGCAAGAATTAGTCGCAAATAAAGAATTGAGTTTGCACATTCGCCCTGATGGTTCGACGAAATATAATAACGAACCCGATTTTAAATTCGTAGTCATTGAAAAATATCTTTCCGTTGAAAATGAGTTCAAAATTAAAGACAGTTTACTGCTGAATAGTTATAAATATTTGAAAAACTTCGGCATTAGCGATGAAAAAGCATTTGGTTTAGATAAAAGCGATGTGATAATTGAACACGTTCCTTTATTATATCAACCGATTTCAAAAATTGATTTAACAAGAGAAGAAGATGAACACAGATAAATCGAAAATTCTGTATGATAAATTGGATGAAGTTCAGAACAAAAAAATCAAACTTCATTTAGTAAATAATAAAATCAAAACGGGTTTTTTAATTGGTTTCTTTCATGGCGATAAAGAATTTATCGAGCGATGGCTTTTTCAAGAAGCGGAAGAACTAATTTTTAATCCAGAAGAAGGCGAAATAATAAATAATAAAGACATCTTAGAAGTTTTCTTTTTTGATGATAACACTCAAATAATTTTTTAAAATGAACAAAATAATAATTTTTACAGGAGCGCTTTTTGCGTCAATTTTCTCAAACGCACAAACCGAAACGGATTCTATTAAAAAGAAAATCCCATTTGAAAACTACAACACGACTTGGATAAACGGGCAAAATCGACAAAAAGATTTTCCATTGGTTTTAAAAGATAAAAATGGCGAAACTATTTTAACGGGTGTGGTTTATTTAGACGGTCATTTCAATTATAATTTCGCACAACCAAAAGACAATACGCAAACTATTTCTGCTGTTACGGCAAGAAGTAACGAGTTTAGTTTGGCTTTGGCGAGCATCGGAATCGAATCGAATTATAAAAACACAATTGGACGTTTGTGGTTGCAAACCGGAAGTATGTTGAATATTGTGCAAGAAACAGATGGTTCGGTGACAAGAGGAAGAAACACAAGTACTGGAAATTTAAAGTTCATTAGAGAAGCTGCAGCCGGTTATCATTTTGATGTGAATTATGGTTTAAATGTGGAAATGGGAATTTTCATGAGTTACATTGGTTTGGAAAGTTATTTAACACAAGAAAACTGGAGTTACCAACGAAGTATGGTTTGTGATTTTACTCCTTTTTATTTTCAAGGTGCGCGATTACAATATTATCCAACAAAAAATTATAAAACGGAACTTTGGGTTTTAAACGGTTGGCAAACGTATAACAGTTGGAGCAATCATCCTGGAATTGGGAATTCAAATTATTACCGTCCGAATGAAAACTTACAATTAGTGGCGAATTTCTATTACGGAAAAGACAGTAAAAGTGGTACGCCAGAATTGTCAAACATCATTCGTTTTCACCACGATAATAGTATTGTGTACAGATATTTTAAACCCGAAAACAAAAGAAGAGGTTTGTCTCAAGCAGCTTTTAGTATGAATAATCACTACGGTTTTCAACAAGGTGATGGTTTAAAATCTAAAGATAATTTTATGGCTGGAACTTCTTTTGTGAATCGATTATGGTTTAACGATAATAAAATCGGATTAACAACTCGTTTCGATTATGTGACGAATCCTGGTGGTTATTTGTCTTTTAATCCAGCACAATCTGGAAGTATTCCTAACGATTATGAAGTGGCGATTTCAAACGGAGAAAAATTAAATATGAAACAAGTCAGCGTAACTTTAGATTTTATGCCGAGTGATTTTGTAACGTTTAGAATTGAGTATGCCTACAGAAATGCAAGTATTCCTTATTTCACTGGAAGCGGCGGAACAACTTCTCCAACCGGATTTTCAAATGACGCTTTAGATCCAACTTGGAAAGCTGATTTAGTTAAAAATGAAAACAGAATTATCTTAGCAGTAAATTTTAGATTGTAATTAAATAAAAAAGACCTGACGGATTTTAAATCTACCAGGTCTTAATTTTTGTCAGTCTGAGCGGAGTCGAAGACCTTTTTTATTTTAAAAGCACTTCGACTCCGCTCAGTGTGACATTCTTATATAACAATATTGTTTTATTCTTGTTCTTCCATTAAACTATTCCAACCTCTGGCTTTTAATTCAATTTTTGTGTTGGCACGAGTTACTAAATGCATACCTTCACTTTCCGCAACCATGTGACCAATAATGGTGAAGTTTGGATTGTGTTTTATTTTTTCAAAATCTTCCATTTTAATCGTGAAAAGTAATTCGTAATCTTCACCACCATTTAAAGCAATTGTAGTAATATCGACATTAAATTCTTCACACACATTAATTAATTGTGGATCAACCGGAATTTTTTCTTCGTATAAATTACAGCCTAATTTACTTTGCTTACAAATATGCATCACCTCAGACGATAATCCGTCCGAAATGTCAATCATAGCAGTAGGTTTAATTTCTAATTTTTCTAATAATTCTTTTACGTCATTTCTAGCTTCAGGCTTCAATTGACGTTCAATTAAATAGGTATAATCGTCTAAAATTGGTTGGTTATTTGGGTTGACTTGAAACACTTGTTTTTCTCTTTCTAAAACTTGTAATCCCATATAAGCCGCACCTAAATCACCAGAAACCACTAGTAAATCGGTTTGTTGTGCGCCATTTCTGTAAGCAATTTCATCTAAATTAGCTTCGCCAATTGCGGTAATACTAATGATTAATCCTTTTTGAGAAGAAGTGGTGTCGCCACCAATCACATCAACATTATAAGCGTTGGCTGCTAAAGTAATTCCTGCAAAAAGTTCTTCCATCGCTTCTAACGGAAATCGATTAGAAACCGCCACCGAAACGGTAACTTGAGTCGGCACAGCATTCATCGCACAAATGTCAGAAACATTCGCCACAATAGCTTTGTAACCTAAATGTTTCAAAGGCATGTAACTTAAATCGAAATGTACGCCTTCAATTAATAAGTCGGTAGAAACTATTACTTTTTTAGCAGCAAAATCTAAAACAGCGGCATCATCACCAATACTTTTAATGGTGCTTTCTTGATTAATTTTGAAATGTTTGGTTAAATGTTCAATTAATCCGA
>JAZKHI010000139.1:0-8655 GCA_040385445.1 Bacteroidota bacterium
TAGACTTATTTTCTGGAACTGGAAATATTGCTTACGAATTTGCTTCTCGTGGCGCAACGCCTTTAGTTGCAGTTGATGCAGATATGGGTTGTGTAAATTTTATTAGAAAAATTTCAACAGAATTTGATTTTGATATTACACCTATTAAAAGTGATGTGTTTACATTTTTGCAAAAACATAAAGGAAGTTACGATATCATTTTTGCTGATCCTCCATATCATTTGGATCAAAAAGATTTTGAAAAAATCCCGAATTTAATTTTTGAGAATGAAATATTAGATGAAGAAGGAATGTTAATTATAGAACATTCTAAAGATACTAAATTAGAACATTTAGATAATTTTTCATTTGCTAGAACCTATGGAGGAACTACTTTTACTTTCTTTGAATTAATAAGAGATGAAGATGAAGGTGATACTATTATGGAAGATGATGATGAAGACGATGAGTCAGAATCTGAATAAAATAAAAAAACCCGTTCTGATGTATTCAGAACGGGTTTTTTCGCATTATAACTAAAAACTAAACAATTATTATATATTATATCCGATTATTTTCTGATAAATAATAAAGTATAATATTTTTTTCCTGCAGCATCAGCTTTTACAGCTAATCCGTAGTGTGTGTGATCACCTTCTAAATTTGCTTTGTGAGATGGACTTGCATTCCATGCCGCCATCACTGATGAAGCGCTACTAAAACCTGAAGCAACATTTTCACTTACTATAATAGCTCCAACTCCACTTTTTAATGATAGAGCTCTTTGCTCAAAATTATCATGACTGATTCCGCCTTTTGAAATCATATAGTCATCATGTGTAGATGCTAAATAAGAAATTTCATTTATTATTGTTAAAGTACTTAAACCTTTGCTTACTCTATCTTGATTTACTAAATCTAACAATTCAACTTCAAAACCTGAATGTGTGTAACTTTTTAATGCTATTGTTGGTTGATTAGTTTCTTCCTGTATTGTTTCTTCATTTGAACAAGACAATAAAGTAATTGAAAAAAGTAAAACTAATATGCTTTTAAAAATTGTTGGGGTTTTCATGATTATCGTTTAAATGTTTAATTTATAAGACAAATGTACATATTTTAGGATGAACTGCAAATAAAATCGATGAAATACACTAAAATTTAACATTTCAACTAATTAAACATCAGTTAGTTACGTTTTATGTAAGTAAAAACATAAAAAAAATCCTAAGTGTAATACTTAGGATTTTTTTTATTCTTGAATAATTTTATTTTCTAATAAATATCAAAGTATAATATTTTTTACCTGCGGCATCTGCTTTTACAGCTAATCCATAGTGTGAATGATCTCCTTCTAAATTTGCCTTGTGAGATGGACTTGCGTTCCAAGCTGACATAACTGAAGTTGCTGTACTAAAACCTGAAGCAACATTTTCACTAACCGTAATGGCTCCAATTCCACTTTTTAATGTAGCTGATCTTTGTTCGAAATTATCATGACTAGCAACGCCATTTGAAATCATGTAATCATCATGTGTTGAAGCTAAATATGAAACTTCATTTATTATAGTTAAGGCATTTAAACCTTTACTTACTCTATCTTGATTCACTAAATCTAATAATTCGATTTCAAAACTTGTTTGCGTGTAGTTTTTTAATGCAATTGTTGGTTGAGAAGTTTCTTCCTTTTGTGCATCTTCTGTTGAACATGATACTAAAGAGATTGAAAAAAATAAAACTAATAAACTTCTAAAAATTGTTGCTGTTTTCATAATAACCGATTAAGTGATTGATTTACAGGACAAATGTATCACTTTTTAGATAAACTGCAAATAAAATCGATGAAATACACTAAATTTTAACATTTAATATAAAAAATATCTAAATAATTAACATTTTTGTAAGTAATTTCATAAAAAAAGCCTTGAGAATATTACTCAAGGCTTAATTTTTTATTATCTATTTGATTATCAAGGAGATAATCTTTCTATTTTCCAGCTAAAATCTTTATTTAATTTATATCTAATTCTATCATGTAATCTGTTTGCTCTACCTTGCCAAAATTCTACTTCAACAGGTTTGATTAAAAACCCACCCCAATTTTCTGGACGAGGAATTTCTGAACCCGATAATTCCATTTCCAAAGCTTTTAGTTTTTCATCTAAATATTCTCTTGATGGAATTACGTCACTTTGATTAGATACAATAGCGCCCAGCTTACTTCCTTCAGGACGAGAATTAAAATAATTATCTGAAATAATTGCTGCTGTTTTTTCTGCTACACCTTTTATAATAACCTGGCGTTCTAATATCGGCCAAAAAAACGATAAACAAATATTTGGGTTTTGTAAAATAGCCTTTCCTTTTTCCGAATTATAATTGGTATAGAAGATAAAACCTTCTTCATTAAATTTTTTAAGCAGTACTACTCTACTCTTTGGAAAACCGTCTAAGCCAATAGAAGCAACAGTCATGGCGTTGACTTCTCCGTTTTCTTGTTCTTCGGCTTCATAAAACCATTTATGAAATAATTGTATAGCATCATCTGGAATTGTATTTTCTAACAATTCACTCTTTTCGTATGATTTTCTATAGTTGGATAAATCTTTCATGTTGTTCGCCGCGAAGTCACAAAGTCGCGAAGGCTTTTTTTAGATTTCTTTAATTACTTTAATCTGTGTTTCTAAAATTAAAACTCAAATTCTAAACCATCATCGGCTAATAAAACATTATCAAAAATTTCATTGGCTTCTGTTCTGAATAATTCAATATTTCCGTAACGCGTAGAATAATGTCCGAGTAATAAATTTTTTACTTCAGCTAATTTAGCAATATTTGCGGCTTGTTTTGCAGTTGTATGCATAGTTTTTTCCGCTAAATGACTTTCGCTTTCTAAAAATGTGCTTTCGTGATATAAAACAGTAACGTTCTTTATTATCGGAATAATTTCTTCACTGTATGTCGTATCTGAACAAAATGCATAACTTTTTGCCATTTCTGGATCAAACGATAATTCGGCATTCGGGATTATTCTTCCGTCATCTAAAGTGATATCACCACCATATTTAATTTTATTATAATATACTTTTTCGATATCATAATTTAAAATGGCGTCAATATTCAGTTTTCGTTCTTTGTTTTTTTCTTCGAACAAATAACCATTCGTATAAACTCTATGTTTTAAAGGAATAGTTGTGATTTTTACTTTTTCATCTTCGTAAATCACTTCGCTTTCTTTTGAAGTCAATTCGTGAAAAAATAAATTATATGAAGTATAAGCGTTTCCTAATTTCAGTAATAACAAAATGGCTTCTTTAATGCCTTTCGGACCGTAAACATGTAAATCTTTTTCTCGACCTAATAACATAAAAGTAGAAATTAAGCCAATTAATCCAAAGAAATGATCGCCATGTAAATGTGAAATGAAAATATGTTCTATTTGAGAGAACTTAATTTTGTGTTTGCGTAATTGTACTTGAGTTCCTTCGCCACAATCTATTAAGAACATGTGGCTTTTTATTTCTAAAACTTGCGAAGTAGGATTGGTAATTGTTCTCGGAGTAGCGGCATAACAGCCTAATATCTTGACTTTCAAAGTAGGTTATTGCAATTTTTGTTTTTTGTTTTCGTTGTAGATGTTTGTTGAAAAAAGAAGAATTAATAAAATATTTGATATAATTTTAAACCAATCTATTTTATTTTCTTGATAAGAAATAATACCATTCAATACTAACAAAGCGATTGCTAATATCAGAAAAAACAAGTTAAATTTAGCTCTTCTAGTCATTATTTATTATTTTCGATTTTGCCTAATTTGATGATTTGAATAATGAAACTTATTGACATTAATAAACTTGCGGTAATCCAAATATAATTGAAATCATTATTTTTAAAACCTCTAATTATAGAAACTGCTGTTAAAAATGTTGATGTAAACAATAACGCCGTATATATGTATATTTTGGTTTGGTTGGATGTTTTCATAATTAAAATCCTAAATCACGTTCAATTTCTTCCATTTCAATAATATCGTGCGCTTCTAACAAAGAAGGAACGGTATTTATTGAAGTCGGAACTTTATTAAAATCAATATCTTCTGCTACAACCACAAAAGATTTTTTATTCTTTTTATGAGATTTAGCTAAATCAGAAAATTGTTTTAAACAACTCATATTAAATGATTTATCGTGTGTAACATCAATAATTAAATTAACTGATTTGTATGAGTTGTATTGCGAAGTTATTTTTTCTAAAAACGCTTCAAAACTACTTTCAGTGTCTTTAATTGTAGTTGTATGTCCTTTTTGTTCTACTTTCATAATATAAAAGTTTATGAGTTTAATTGGTTAAAAGTTTAAAAGGTTTAATAAAATTTATCAATTCAAAACTAATGTTTTATATAAATCATTAACCATCAAAATCTCCACAATCATGTTGATTAAATTTATGAATATTATCTTCATGGGTATAGTAAAACGAAATAATTTTATCCTTTAATGAAAATTTGTTTCCTTTTATTTTTAGTTTATAAACTGGAGAATCATCTATTTTTGTAAAAATAAATTCATTTTCATCTGTAACTACTTTTAATTGTGTTTCATTAAAGATATATGAAAATTTATTAATTCTATAAAAATCTTCAGGGTTGCATACATTAATAAAATCGAAATTTTTTTTATTTAATTTAATCTTAGCCAAATCACATCTGTAGCAATTTCCTCCTAATTCAATTCCATATTTTTTATAAATATTTTCACTCGTAGAATCAACAATTTCAAGTGGAACTAAATTTGAAAAATTCGAAAGACTGTCATTTTTTGTTTCTTCAGATTTAAAATTATCTTTATTTGTAACTTTAATCGAGTCTGATTTGTTAATTAATTGCTTATCACTTTTATCATTTTTGCAAGAAATAAAAATTGTTAATAAGAAAATAGTAATATATTTAATCATTATAATTCACTTATTGTTTGATTTTACTTGCCAATAAATAAATAACAGCCATTCTCACCGCTACTCCATTTTCAACCTGATCTAAAATAACCGAATGATTTCCATCTGCCACATCTGAAGTAATTTCCACACCACGATTAATTGGTCCGGGATGCATCACTACAATTTCTTTATTCAGATTGTTTAATATTTCATTTGTTAATCCAAACTGTTGCGTGTATTCGCGTGTATTTGGGAAATAACTCACGTCTAATCTTTCATTTTGAACGCGTAACATATTCGCTACATCACACCATTCTAGTGCTTTTATCAAATTTGGTTCATATGTTACACCTAATGAATTGATGTATTGTGGAATTAGCGTTTTTGGTCCGCAAACTTTCACTTCAGCTCCTTGCATTTGCAAGGCAAAAATATTGGAAAGCGCTACTCTACTGTGTAAAATATCACCAACAATAACTATTTTTTTACCTGCAACTTCGCCTAATTTCTCACGAATGGTATAACTATCTAATAAGGCTTGTGTTGGGTGTTCGTGTGCGCCATCACCAGCATTTACAATACTTGCCTTTACATGTTGCGATAAAAAATGAGCGGCTCCTGGAGAACTATGTCTCATCACAACCATATCCACTTTCATTGCTAAAATATTATTCACCGTATCAATTAACGTTTCTCCTTTTTTAACTGACGATTGTGCTGAAGAAAAACTCATCACATCAGCCGAAAGTCGTTTTTGAGCTAATTCGAAAGATAATTTGGTACGCGTACTATTTTCAAAAAAGATATTCGCAATGGTAATATCTCTTAATGAAGGTACTTTTTTTATGGGACGATTAATTACTTCTTTAAACTGATCGGCAGTTTCAAGAATCAAATTAATATCATTCTTTGTTATATATTTTATTCCTAGTAAATGATTGACGCTTAATTCTTTCATTTTTGTTGTTGTGTTGTTTTCTTTATATAATTATGACAGATTTCAATCTATCATTACGATTTTACTTCAATATAAACGGCATCTTCACCATCATTTTCTTTCCATTTTACCAGAACTTTCTCGTTGTTAATGGCGTCAACTTGTCGTCCACGATAATCGGGTTGAATAGGTAAATCGCGACTAAAACGTCTGTCAATTAAGGTTAATAATTCTATAGATTTCGGTCGACCAAATGATTGAATAGCTGTTAATGCTGCACGAATACTTCTTCCAGTATACAAGACGTCATCAATGAAAACGACATTTTTATCTTCAACTAAAAAATCTATTTGTGTTTGATTGGCTTCGAATGGTTTTTCGCTTCTTCGAAAATCATCTCTAAAGAAAGTAATGTCTAACAAACCTAGTTTTAAATCGGAAATTTGATATTCTGTTTTTAAAATTTCAGTTAATCTTTTCGCTAAAAAAGCACCTCTTGGCTGAATTCCGATAAGTATAGTATTAGAAAAATCGAGATGTTTTTCGATTAATTGACAGGCCAATCGATGTAAGATGATATTGACTTCTTTGGTGTTGAGCAATACTTTTTGACTCATGTTATATTGTGTTGTGTTTACAAAAGTAAGTAAAATTTAGAACAAAAAAAACTTTAGAATGAGATGGCGCCCATTCCTCGCAATGACATTCTAAAACTTCATTAATTCTTGATATAATCTGTGCGTTGGTAATCCAACAACATTGGCATAACTTCCTTCTATTTTTTCAATAGTTACTAGCCCAATCCATTCCTGAATTCCGTACGAACCTGCTTTGTCAAAAGGCTTGTAATTATTTAGATAATACTTAATTTCTTCCGAAGATAATTTGGTAAAAGTTACCAATGTTTCTTCATAAAACACGATTTCTTTAATCGTAGTTTTAAGGCAAACTGAAGTAATTACTTTATGCGTTGTTCCAGACATTTCTGTAAGCATTTCAAAAGCATCATCATAATCTTTAGGTTTTCCTAATGCTTTGTTATTCAGCCAAACAATCGTGTCTGACGTAATTAGAATATCATTATCGTCTAAATTTAAAGCAAATGCTGATGCCTTCAATTTAGCTAAGAAATTAGTGATTTCTTCCGCTTGTAAATGTTCTGGATAAATTTCTTCAATATCTTTCAATTGAATTTCGAAATCGATATCTAATTCTTTCAAAAACTGTTGTCTTCTTGGTGAACCAGAAGCTAAAATGATACGATGATTTTTGAATTTTTCGTTCAACATATTAATTTCCGATTAAAACAATGGCTGTTAATGATAAAATAGTGGTTAGCATAATGATTTTTAATAGTTTACTAATAAAACTGAAATCTTCTTTTGATTTCGCCATAACTATTTTGAAAATAGCGAATAATGTTGGTAAAAACAACAAGACTACAAAATAACCAATAACATAAGGCATGTGCATGATGTTATTGTAAATGAAATAACATGCATATCCAATAAAACCAAGTAAAGTAATGCTTGTTATGATTTTACTTACAGGAATTCCGAAATAAGATGCTGCGGTTGTGATTTCAAATGCTTTATCACCTTCAATATCTTCAATTGTTTTGATAATTTCTCTAGCAAAATGTAATAAAAAAGCTAAAACCGCGTAATCAATAACTACAGATAAAATACTGAACATTTCTCCTCTATTGAATTCGAAAATAAAAGGAAAAATATTGAATAAACCAACGACTAAAATACTTGAAGCAGCTAAAAATGCTATAACCGCATTTCCAACAAGTGGAATTTGTTTTAATCCATTTGAATACACATATAATAATGCTGAACAAATTACGAAAACAGCTGCCATTGCTGGTTTATTAACCGTTCGACTCAAATAAAAACCTAAACCAACTCCAATTACATTTAATGCAAAATATAAATTGTAAGCGTTTTTTTCTGAAATATGAGTGCCGATATAAACCTTATTTGGTTTGTTTATATTATCCACATCTACATCGTAAATATCATTAATAATATAACCAGCTGCTGCTATTGAAAGTGTAGCAATAATTAATAAAAAGTATTTCCAATCCGATAAGGCTTGTAAAATTTCAGCTTGATTTAAAAAAGTATATTTTACAACGATTTGCATTAAAGCAATCATTAATAAATTTTCTATTCGTACAAGTTTTAAGTAGTATTTCATTTTAATTTTATGTGAATTGTATATTTTTATTTAAAATAATTTAGCGTCAAAATCGTCCATCCATTTCCCTTGAACTTTCATAACTTGCTCAATCACATCACGAACTGCACCTCTTCCACCATTTACATGTGAAATATATTTGCTAATTCCTTTAATTTCTTGAACTGCATCTTGTGGACATGTTGGTAAACCTACTTTTTGCATTACTAAATAATCCGGAATATCGTCACCCATGTATAGAATTTCCTCAGGTTTTAACTGATAGGCATCACAAATTTCATGAAACTTTTCCACTTTATCTGGAGCCGCTAAATAAATGTCTTTGATACCTAAATTTTGCAAACGTACACGAACACCTTCATTACTTCCGCCAGAAATAATACAAACTGGATAACCTTTGTCTACAGCGGCTTTCATCGCATAACCATCTTTAATATTCATCTGACGAAGCAATTGTCCGTCTTCCGAGATATGAACCGTTCCGTCCGTTAATACGCCATCAATATCAAAGATAAACGCTTTAATATCATTCATTAATTCTTTATAACTTTTCGACATTTTGTATAGATTTTGTCAGGATTTTATATATTTCTTTTTGA
>JAZKHI010000140.1:0-27446 GCA_040385445.1 Bacteroidota bacterium
TGTTAATATGTACGATAAATTTATTTTCAAATGTTGTTTTTTAAACTTATAGTTACTTATACAAAGTAATAAACAATGTTAATTTTATGTAAAGTGTTCGTTTTCAATTCAGTTGAATTTTAAAAAGAAATCTTATTAACAACTGTTAAAATCTAAAAGTATCTATCCTTTGTATAAAAGTAAGTTTTCCAATTTTGTTAATAACCACTCAAAAAAGACTCATAAAAAAACAATAAGATGTAATAACTAAATTAGGATTTGTAGTTTGGGATTTTGATTACAATTTTAATTCAGACATCCAAAAAAAACTTCTTAGATTCTATCTTTAGTTATTAACATGTTTAGTTAAATTAAGTTTAACTGATTATCAAGTGATTGCGATTTTCTATTAACAATGTACTTTTTTTGTTAAAATTTTTCCGAATTCTTACTTTATTTATAACGTAATAATAATTACAAATTTACTTCTTGATACAGAGGATATTGATTATTTTTGTAAAACAATATTAACAACACAATACACAATTATGACAATCTCAATTGGTAACGACCACGCTGGTCCAGACTACAAAAGCGCCATTGTTGACTATTTAGAAAACAAAGGACACCAAGTTATTAACCACGGAACTAATACATTTGAAAGTGTAGATTATCCAGATTTCGGTCACGCCGTTGCCTATGATGTGGAAAGTCAAAAAGCTCACTTCGGAATTGTAATTTGTGGTTCTGGAAACGGAATTGCGATGTCAGCAAACAAACACCAAGACATTCGTGCCGCTTTATGTTGGACCAAAGAAATTTCGGCGCTAGCGCGCCAACACAATAATGCCAACGTAATTTCTATTCCGGCGCGTTATACCTCAATTCAACAAGCTGTGGAAATGGTGGACGTTTTTTTAAATACAGAATTTGAAGGCGGAAGACACGCAACAAGAGTTAATAAAATTGCTTGTAAATAATATATATGAGTCATAATCACGTCCACATTTCGAAAAATGAAGTGAAAGCAAATAATTTAGTGTATTCTATTTTATTGAATTTACTTATTACAGTTGCGCAAGTTGTGGGCGGAATTATCTCAGGAAGTTTAGCTTTAATTTCCGATGCGTTACATAACTTTTCCGATGTTTTATCCTTGGTTTTTAGTTTATTCGCGCATAAATTATCTCGAAGAAAAGCTTCAATTGAACACACTTTCGGTTACAAACGCGCCGAAATTTTAGCCGCTTTTATTAACGCTTCAACATTAATTATAGTAGCTATTATTTTAATTTATGGTGCGATTAATCGTATTATTAATCCACAACCCATACAATCAGGTTTAGTAATTTGGTTAGCAGCTTTAGGGATTTTTGCTAATGGATTTTCTGTGCTTTTATTAAAAGGTGACGCCGACCATAATTTAAATATGAAATCGGCTTACTTACACTTATTAACAGACATGATGGCTTCTGTAGCGGTTTTAGTTGGCGGTTTGTTAATGAAGTTTTACGGTTGGTTTTGGGTGGATAGCGTGATGACAATTTTAATTGCGATGTATTTAATTGCGGTTGGATTCGACTTGGTCATTAAATCAACAAAAATGTTAATGCTATTTACTCCAGAAGACATAGATATTAAAGAAATTGTACGAGAAGTGCATAAAGTTTCTGGTGCAGGAAAATTACATCACATTCATGTTTGGCATTTAAATGAAGAAGAAATTCATTTAGAAGCGCATTTAGATTGTCCAGAAGATTTTACCTTAACTCAATTTGACGAAATTTTAAACCGAATTGAAGTGGTTTTGTTTGAAAAATTTGGAATCAATCATACAAACATTCAACCCGAATTTAAAAAAGAAGATCCTAAAGATTTTATTGTTCAGGATTAACTTTTAAACTACTGGCAATTGTAACTTCTTTCGTATCGAATAAATTCGAATAGTTGCGGTAACCAACACACAAATAATCATGCTAATTTCGGTATTGATATTCAAAAATTTCATTCCGATAAATAACGCGCCACCAATTAAACACGCTGTAGCATACAATTCGCCTGGTTTCAATAAATTCGGTACAGAATTACATAAGATATCAGCTAATAATCCACCAAAAGTTGCCGTAATTACTCCCATAATTAAGGCATAACCTTCACTTATTCCAGCTTGAAGCGCAATTTGTAAACCTACAATTGTAAAAAACCCAATTCCGAATGCATCAGTCCAAAAAAGCAATTTTTTAATCACTTTAAAGTCTAACTTGAAGAAAAATGTTACGATGGTTGCAGTCAGAACGAGAATGATGGCAAAATTGTCATTAATCCAACTCACCGGTCGAATCCCAATTAATAAATCGCGTGTGGTTCCACCGCCATACGCCATCACGAAAGACAAAATCACCGCACCAATTAAATCGAAACGTTCCGTTCTCGCTTTTAAAACGCCAGTTACTGCAAAAACGAAAA
This sequence comes from Bacteroidota bacterium, assembly GCA_040385445.1. Classification (GTDB taxonomy): domain Bacteria; phylum Bacteroidota; class Bacteroidia; order Flavobacteriales; family Flavobacteriaceae; genus Flavobacterium. The sequence continues at coordinate 2,446 of JAZKHI010000140.1, forward strand.
TGCCTAAATAAGATAGAATGGGTAAAATTTCCACTGCAAAATGTAAAAAGGATTAATAAGTAAACAAAAATAGTAATATTTCAATGAAATTTTGGTTTTAAACTAGCTCAATAAAAAATAAATTCCAACAATATTTAAAATAAAAAGGAATATAAAACGCCACATAAAATTGGTTTTTGAAATTTTATGATTAAAAATTAAAATAGCAAATAGGCCACCAACAGCACCGCCAATTATGGAAACCGTAAAAAGCTCTTTTTCAGGAATTCGTCTTTTGTTTTTTATCGCCAAAAATTTATCGAATCCAAAAAGAAAAAAACTGACGACATTAATAGATAAAAGATAAAGTAAAAAGAGTTTCATTTATGATTTAATTATTCGCGCAAAGATAGTATTTTAGCATCTTTATTTATACATATGACTACAATTCAATTCATACAAACTCAAACCAACATTGCTATAAAAAGCATTGAAAGCACACTTCAATTATTAAACGAAGATTGTACGATTCCTTTTATTTCTCGTTACCGAAAAGACCAAACAGGAAATTTAGATGAGGTTCAAATTGAACAAATTGCCAAACTAAATAAGCAATTTATCGAAATCGTAAAAAGAAAAGAAAGCATTTTAAAATCGATTGAAGAACAAAATGCACTTTCGCCAGAATTGAAACAAAAAATTGATACTTCTTTCGATTTACAAGAATTGGAAGATTTCTATTTACCTTATAAAAAGAAGAAAAAAACCAAAGCCGACACCGCTCGTGAAAACGGATTGGAACCGTTGGCGAAAATCATTATGGCACAACGCAATGATGATGTGGAATATTTGGCTTCTCAATATATTAACGATAAAGTTGTCAATGAAGACGAAGCATTACAAGGTGCTCGCGATATTATTGCCGAATGGATTAACGAGAATATTTTCATTAGAAAATCGTTACGAAGAACCTTTCAGCGTAAAGCAGAAATCACGACTAAAGTCGTAAAAACCAAAAAAGACGACGAAGCTGCGCAAAAATTCAATCAATATTTCGATTGGTCGGAAAACGCAGCGAAAGCGCCATCACACAGATTATTAGCGATGTTGCGTGCTGAAGCCGAAGGTTTTATCAAATTAAATGTAGGTTTAAATGACGACGACAAAGCCGAAGTGATTCGTTTTATGGAAGACAATTTGATTAAAACCAATAACGATTGCGCGCCACAAATTGAAAAAGCAATAAAAGACAGTTATAAAAGATTGCTAGAACCAGCCATTTCAAACGAGACTTTACAAGAAGCGAAAACGAAAGCCGACATCAAAGCGATTGATGTTTTTGCAGAAAATTTACGTCAGTTATTATTGGCACCACCTTTGGGTGAAAAACGCATTTTAGCGATCGATCCAGGTTATAAAAGTGGTTGTAAATTGGTTTGTTTGGATGAAAAAGGTGATTTATTAAACAACGAAACGGTTTATCCACATGCGCCACAAAATGATAGCGCGATGGCGATGAAAAAAATCCGTTCGATGGTAAACGCGTATAATATTGAAGCCATTTCTATCGGAAATGGAACAGCATCTCGCGAAACAGAATTCTTCATTAAAAAAATTGCTTTCGATAAACCATTGCAAGTTTTTGTGGTTTCTGAAGCGGGAGCGTCGGTGTATTCGGCGAGTAAAATTGCGCGTGACGAATTCCCAAATTATGATGTTACGGTTCGTGGTTCAGTTTCTATCGGAAGAAGATTGTCAGATCCATTAGCAGAATTAGTGAAAATCGACCCAAAATCAATCGGAGTCGGACAATATCAACACGATGTCGATCAAAATAAATTGAAAGACCAATTAGATGCTGTGGTGATGAGTTGTGTAAATTCGGTCGGAATTAACGTAAACACCGCAAGTAAATCGTTGTTGAGTTATGTTTCTGGAATTGGAGAAAAAATGGCGGAAAACATTGTTGCTTTTCGTTCTGAAAATGGTCCATTTGAAGACAGAAAACAACTGAAAAAAGTACCGCGTTTGGGTGAAAAGGCCTACCAACAAGCGGCAGCTTTTATAAGAATTAAAGACGGAAAAAATCCGTTAGACAATTCGGCGGTTCACCCTGAAGCCTATACAATTGTGGAAAAAATGGCGAAAGATTTAGGCATAAAAACCCATGAATTAGTCGCAAATAAAGAAAAAATCACGCAGATTTCACCTGAAAACTATATCACATCAGAAATCGGAATTCTAACCTTAAAAGACATTTTAAAAGAATTGGAAAAACCAGGATTAGATCCAAGAAAAGCGGCAAAAGTTTTCGAATTCGACCCGAATGTTCGCACGATTAAAGATTTAAAAACTGGCATGATTTTACCCGGAATTGTGAATAACATTACCGCATTTGGCTGTTTCGTGGATATCGGAACAAAAGAAAGTGGTTTGGTGCACATTTCACAACTAAAAGCAGGTTTTGTTTCGGATGTCAATGAAGTCGTAAAACTTCACCAACATGTGCAAGTCAAAGTAGTTGAGGTTGATGAAGCTCGAAAAAGAATTCAATTGACGATGATATTATAAATTTGTCACACTGAGCTTGTCGAAGTGTAAAAATAAAAATCCCAAACTCTAATTTAGAATTTGGGATTTTTTAATATTGAAATTTAAAAGAATTACTCTTTAGTTTCTTTTTCTTCTTCTTTTTTAGCAGCAGTTGCAGCATCTTCTCCTTTTGCGGCTTTCTTAAATTCGTTAATTCCACCACCAAGGCCTTTCATTAATTCTGGAATTTTCTTACCTCCAAAAAGTAATACTACAACAGCAACAATTACAATCCATTCTGTTGCGCCAATGGTTCCTAACGTTATATATAAAGAATTCATTTTTATTGATTTAATATATTAATACTGCAAATGTACTACAAAAAAATAAATTTTAAATTAATTTAACTTAATTTTCTAATGATCGCTAAACCTAACAAAATTGCTATATTTGTATAAAATCAGGTTATATGTCTCAAAAAAGACTAAAATTTCAAGCGCTAAAGCAAAAATTACTAAACAAAAGACGTTTCATTATTTATAATGAAGACACGTTGGCAGAATCTTTTTCGTTGAAATTAACTTTAATGAACGTGTTTGTAGTGGCTACTTTAGGTGCGATTTTAATCATTTTTGTAACGACTTTCATTATTGCTTTTACGCCTTTACGCGAATATATTCCGGGTTATGCTTCTACACAATTGAAAGAACAAGCGACTTTATTAACCATAAAATCCGATTCGCTTTTAAAAGTTACCAAAGAAAATAATGCATATATCAATTCTGTAAAAGCGGTTTTGAATGGCGATTTAGAATATGCCAAACTAAATAAGGATTCCATTCAAGTGGCTGAAAACATTAACGAAGCCACAAATGTTTCCATTTCTGAAAAAGAAACGGAACTTCGAAATGAAGTCGCTAATGACGATAAATACAATGTGTTCGACAAAGCAGAATCGAAAGTTTCTTACGTTTTGTTTGCGCCTGTTTCTGGGAAAATCACAAAAAGTTATAATGTGGCGACTAAAAATTTAGGAGTCAATATTGCAGTAGCGAAAGGAACACCAGTTAAAGCAATTGCACCTGGAACTATTATTTTTTCGGAATGGACACCATCAAGCGGATTTGTAGTAATTATTCGTCATCAAGATGAAATTTTATCGGTGTATAAAAACCTTTCTTCTATTACAAAATCTGCTGGAAACACAGTAAAATCTAGTGAAGTGATTGCTATTTCTGGAGATAATGCTTCGCAAAACCATATCCATTTTCAATTATGGAAAAACGGAATTCCTATAAACCCAATTCAATATATCAATTTCGAGTAACATGTCAATAAAAGCATTTGCAGCCAAGATATTAGCCAAAAAAACCCACGCTCAAACTCAAAAATGGGCCAATAATCCTATTGAAACACAACAAAAAGTGTTCAATAATTTAATCCGTCAAGCTGCAACCACTCAGTTTGGAAAAGATCATAATTTTTCGAACATCAAATCATTTGAAGATTTTGCCAAGCAAGTTCCTGTTCGAGATTATGAGGAGTTGAAATCATATGTGGATAAAGTTGTGGCTGGAGAATCGGATATTTTATGGAAAGGCAAACCGTTATATTTCGCTAAAACTTCAGGAACAACATCTGGCGCAAAATACATTCCACTAACAAAAGAATCTATGCCGTTTCATATTCAAGCGGCCAAAAACGCCATTTTAAGTTACATTCACGAAACTGGAAAAGCTGATTTCGTTGATGGCAAAATGATTTTCTTACAAGGAAGTCCAGAAATGGAGGAAAAAAAAGGAATCAAATTAGGTCGACTTTCAGGAATTGTCGCGCATTATGTTCCAAAATATTTACAAAAAAACCGCTTACCAAGTTGGGAAACCAATTGCATTGACGATTGGGAAACCAAAGTGGACGCCATTGTTGAAGAAACGTTTCACCAAAACATGTCAGTGATTTCAGGAATTCCGAGTTGGGTGCAAATGTATTTCGAAAAATTAAAAACAAAAGCGAATAAACCTGTTGGCGATTTGTTTAAAAACTTCAATTTATTCATTTATGGTGGTGTGAACTACGAACCGTATCGTGCTAAATTTGAACAATTAATTGGAAGAAAAGTCGATTCAATCGAATTATTTCCTGCTTCCGAAGGTTTTTTTGCCTATCAAGATTCTCAGAAAGAAAAAGGCATGTTGTTGTTGTTAAATTCAGGTATTTTCTATGAGTTTATAAAAGCAGACGAATTTTTTACAGAAAACCCTAAACGTCTAACAATTAAAGAAGTAGAAATTGGTGTAAATTATGTTTTGATTATTTCTACCAACGCCGGACTTTGGGCATACAATATTGGTGATACAATTGCGTTTACCTCTACAAAACCGTATCGTATTATCGTTACCGGAAGAATTAAACATTATATTTCTGCTTTTGGCGAACATGTAATTGGAAAAGAAGTGGAAACAGCATTGCAAAACGCTATTTCTGGAACAAATATTAGCGTAAACGAATTTACCGTTGCACCACAAATTACCCCGAATAATGGTTTACCCTATCACGAATGGTTAATCGAATTTGATTCGGAACCTGAAGATTTAGAAGCTTTCGCTTTAAAAATAGATTCGGAAATGCGCCAACAAAATGTGTATTATGACGATTTGATAAAAGGTCATGTGTTGCGAACAATTGTGATTACGAAAGTGGCTAAAAACGGATTTCAAGAATACATGAAATCCATTGGAAAATTAGGCGGACAAAACAAATTACCACGATTGAGCAACGACAGAAAAATTGCAGGTTTTTTCAACATGTAAATGAAGAAATTATTAACTTTCAACAAACGAAAAACGGTCTAAAACAATCTAAAAAATAAATTTATTACCTTTGTTGGTTATAAAATAGAAATTAATGAAAGACATTAAAAACATTTCGCGCTCAAGAGCGCAAGAATCGTCGGCAGCTATCGAACGATTGTACATTACCATGCGTCACTTATTTAACCGTGGTTTTTATAAACCAATGGGGGTTTCAGGAGAAACTTTACGTGAAGCTTTATTATCATTACGACCAGAAATTTATGGTTCTATTGCAGAAGAAAAAGTCGAGTTAAATGGATTATTATACGTGATTGAGCGTTTGCCAGTAGGTATCGAACAATGTCGTTATATCAATTTAACATCTGATGAAGGGTATGCGAATTCGCACTTTAAAGCGATTGTTCCACCAAAAAGAAGAAGAAATTGTTATCGTATTGACGATGAACAAATGAACATTGAAATTACGCGTGGACGTTCAGATATCTATGATATTTTAACGCACTTAACGTTCATTTTCATCGAATCGCACAAAATTAAAGACAGAGTTTTAATTGACGATGAAGGTTTGGTTTCTCGCGATTGGCAAAAACTAGAACAATTCGCACTTCAAACTAAAAAATTCACACAAGTTGAAAGAGAAATTGCAATGTCTCACGCGTCTAACGTGTTAGGAAGAACATTTGCAGAAGTTCAAGATATTTATGACGGATTTGCAACGGCAGAATCGCCAGAACGTTTCTTACAAATTGTATATTGGTTAGGAAAAATTGCTATTGAAGAAATTGTAGATAATAACAAACGTACGATTACTTTTAGTCCAATTTTAAGAGAAAGATTAGGTCATCATATTTATGGTGAAATTTGGGCAAACAATATCAAAGAAACACTTAGTGCAAACAATTTATTAGAAAGACCTATTCATATTATTAGTGCGAACATGCACAGTGTGATGAATTCGGTTTTTGCACCAGCTGTTTTAGCTACAAAATATAAAGGAAAAGAAGAATATCAAATTTATGAAGATTTGAGTTCGTCATCGCACAAAGATTTGCGTAAAAAAGTAGAAGACGTAGCGTTGCAACACGGAATGATTTCGTTACCAGATACTTCAGGAACGAACATTGACGTTCAAATTTTTGATACCGCAAAATTCGATTGGAAAAAAACCGCCTTTCCATCGGCAACTATAAAAGACAAACCTGTACTTATTGTAATGGATTATGCTTTTGGTGAGCAAGCTTACGAAACTATCGATGAGTTATTAAAACCATATAAAGTTGGAAAAGCGAAATCGTTATTAAATGTTGAATCGGTTTCTATAATGGGTAAAGCTGGAATTTTAGAAGGCGGAAAAGGAGATATTATGATTCCGAACGCCCACGTGAATGAAGGAACAGCAGATAATTATCCGTTTGAAAATGAATTGACTAAAGAAATGTTCGACGGAAATGGAATTCCAGTTTTTGCCGGACCAATGATTACGGTTTTAGGAACATCTTTACAAAACAGAGATTTATTGAAATTTTTCCACGAATCTACATGGGAAGCCATCGGATTAGAAATGGAAGGATCATATTATCAAAAAGCCATTCAATCGGCTTCAAGAATCAGAAGAAGTATCAATCCTAACGTAAAAGTAAGATATGCCTATTACGCTTCTGATAATCCTTTAGAAACAGGAAGTACATTAGCTTCTGGAGGTTTAGGAACAACAGGTGTAAAACCAACTTATTTGATTACAATTAAAATATTAGAACAAATTTTTAACGTAAAATAAAAAAATGAGCACAACTTCTCAAGAGCAAGAAATTGATTTAAGCCAAATTGGAAAAAGTATTTCAAATGCATTTCAAAACCTATTTAATAAATGTTTTGATTTGTTATTTTTCATCCAAAAGAAAATAATTATAGTTGCAGTTCTATTTATTCTTGGAATTGGTTTAGGAATTTATTTGGATAAAGAACCAAATTACACAAGTGATATAGTTGTTATTCCAAATTTTGGAAGTAATGAGTATTTATACGATAAAGTAAATTTAATTTCTTTAAAATTAAAAGAGAAAGACGAAGCGTTTTTTAAATCTATCGGAATTTCTAACATTAAAGATTTCAATTCTATTGAAATTGAACCGATCAATGGAATCTATAATTTCATCAACTCGCAAAGTCAAAAAGAAAATTTTGAGTTCATTAAATTGATGGCTGAAGATGGCGATATCGAAAAAATCATACAAGACAATCTAACAAGTAAGAATTACTATTTACACGGAATCAATATTAAAACAACAATTGCTTATCCGAGAAAAGATTTAATTGATCCAATTTTAAAATATTTGCAACAAACAGAGTACTTTACAAAACTTCAAAAAGTGTATCAAAGTAATTTAGTTGAAAAAGTGGCAGCTAATAAATTATTAATTATTCAAATTGATCAAGTTATTTCAAACCTTACCCAAAATAAAGTAGGTGGCGGAGTTACTGTTACAGAAAACACAGGTTTAAGTGAATTGATTCAAAAGAAAGATCAATTAATCTATGAAAATCAAACATTAGCCATTCATAAATTAGAATACGATAAGATTATTAAAGATCAAAATACTTCTTTAAATCAAATGAACACTAAAGGTGTAAACAATAAAATGAAATTAATTTTACCCTTTTTGTTTTTACTATTGTATTTATTAGGATATTCGTTCTCACAAGCATATAAAAAACAAAAACAACGTATTCAATAATGAAAAATATTTTAGTAACAGGCGGAGCGGGTTTCATTGGAGCTAATTTTGTTCCACATTTTGTAGAAAATAATTCAGATTACCATTTAGTAAATTTAGACGCATTAACTTATGCTGGAAATTTAGAAAATGTATCTGAAGTTGAAAATCATGAACGTTATACTTTTGTAAAAGGAGATATTTGTGATAGAACTTTTATTGAAGAACTATTTCAAAAATATCAATTTCACGATGTGATTCATTTCGCAGCGGAAAGTCATGTAGACAATTCAATTTCTCGTCCAGAAGCATTTATAAAAACAAATATTTTAGGAACGTTTAATTTATTAGACACGGCTAGAAAATTATGGATGACGGCACCAAATCAGTATAATGAAACTTTTGCAACCGCTCGTTTTCATCACGTTTCTACCGATGAGGTTTATGGAACATTAGGCGAAACAGGTTTGTTTGAAGAAACAACTCCTTATGCACCAAATAGTCCATATTCAGCTTCTAAAGCGGGTTCAGATATGATTGTAAGAAGTTATTTCCATACGTATGGAATGAATGTAGTGACTACAAATTGTTCTAATAATTATGGACCAAAACAACATAACGAAAAGTTAATTCCAACCATTATTCGTAAAGCAATAACGGGTGAAAACATTCCAATTTATGGCGATGGAAAAAACGTACGCGATTGGTTGTATGTTTTAGATCACTGTAAAGGAATTGAACTGGCTTTCAAAACAGGAGTTTCTGGTGAAACGTATAATATTGGCGGAAGAAACGAACGTAATAATTTACAAATTGTAGATAGAGTTTGTTCTATTTTAGACGAATTAAAACCAAAAGAATCTGGTAGTTATAAAGACCAAATTACTTTTGTAAAAGATCGTCCAGGACACGATTTACGTTACGCAATTGACGCTACAAAAATTGAAAATGAATTAGGCTGGAAAGCCGATGAAAATTTTGATACCGGAATTGAAAAAACTATTGAATGGTATTTAACTAAGTTTCAAGACTAAAGTACCTTAAGTTTAATAAACTTTTGACTTTTGACTTTTGACTTTTGACTTTAAAAAAATGAAAGGAATTATATTAGCCGGTGGCTCAGGAACACGTTTACATCCATTAACTTTAGCGGTGAGTAAACAATTGATGCCAATTTATGATAAACCAATGATTTACTATCCATTATCAACTTTGATGTGGGCAGGAATTAGCGAAATATTAATCATTTCTACACCTCACGATTTACCATTATTTCAACATTTGTTGGGCGATGGAAGTAGTTTAGGTTGTCGTTTTGAATATGCCGTTCAAGAACATCCAAACGGATTAGCCGAAGCTTTTATTATTGGGAAAGAATTTGTAGGTGATGATAAAGTGGCGCTAGTTTTAGGAGATAATATTTTCTACGGAACTGGTTTAGCTGAATTATTACAAGCGAATAATAATCCTGATGGCGGAATTGTTTATGCGTATCATGTGCATGATCCAGAGCGTTACGGAGTAGTGGAATTTGACAACAATGGAAAAGTGCTTTCTATTGAAGAAAAACCAGCGCATCCAAAATCAAATTACGCGGTTCCAGGAATTTATTTTTACGATAATTCGGTGTTAGAAATTGCTGCGAATATCAAACCAAGTCACCGAGGCGAATTGGAAATTACCGATATCAATAAAGCGTATTTAGAACAAGGAAAACTAAAAGTAAGTATATTAGATAGAGGAACAGCTTGGTTAGATACCGGAACATTTCAATCGTTAATGCAAGCCGGACAATTTGTTCAAGTTATTGAAGAACGTCAAGGTTTAAAAATCGGCGCTATTGAAGAAGCCGCTTATAAAATGGGATTCATTAATGCAGACCAATTGAAAAAATTAGCCGAACCCTTATTAAAAAGTGGTTACGGAACACATTTGATGAGTATAATATAAAATTTGTTTAATGTTTCAAGTTTCAAGTTTTTAAAGTTGAGGTTTGAAATTGATATTAAAAATTGTTTTGAATTTCAAAGAAACCAAATTAAAAGGATGTTTTATCCTTGAACCAAAAATAATAAAGGATGAACGTGGTTATTTCATGGAAAGTTTCAATGAGAAAACTTTTGCTGAAGGAGTTGGTCAAAAAGTAACTTTTGTTCAAGATAATCAGTCGTTTTCTACAAAAGGTGTGTTGCGTGGTTTACACTACCAAACCGGTGAACATGCTCAAGCCAAATTAGTGCGTGTTTTACATGGTGAAGTTTTAGATGTTGCGGTCGATTTAAGGCCCAATTCTCCAACTTTCGGACACTATGAAAGCGTATTTTTATCGGCAGAAAATCAAACACAATTTTTCATTCCAAGAGGTTTTGCTCATGGATTTTTAGTGTTGAGTGAAACCGCAACTTTCTTTTATAAATGCGATAATTTTTATAATAAGGAATCGGAAGGCGGTTTGTTATTTAACGATACAACTGTAAATATTGATTGGAATTTTCCAACCGAACAACTGATTATTTCGGAAAAAGATACGATTTTACCCACTTTAGAAAACGCAAAAAAAGCATGGTAGTTTTAGTAACTGGCGCGAACGGACAATTAGGTCAAGCTATTCAATCGATTGTGGGAAATTATCCTTCAATCGATTTTGTATTTTGTCCATCATCAGAATTAAATATTACGGATAAAACCAATTGCGAAACCATTTTCGAAAAACACAAACCACAATTTTGTATTAATGCTGCTGCTTATACGGCGGTTGATAAGGCTGAATCTGAACCTGAAAAAGCTTTCGCAATTAATGTAACTGGAGCTCAAAATATAGCTGAGGTTAGTAAAAAACACGATACTATTTTATTGCACGTTTCTACCGATTTTGTTTTCGACGCCAAATTTGTCGATGGCATTGCGTATTACGATAGAGAATTAAGATTACCACTTAAAAGCGATAAAGGATTAACAGAAACTGATGTGCCTTTCCCTGCTGGAATTTACGGATTAACAAAGCTTCAAGGCGAACAAACTATTGAAAGTACTTGGGAAAAGCATTTCATAGTGCGAACTTCTTGGGTATATTCTCAATTTGCTAATAATTTCATGAAAACCATGTTACGATTAGCTTCTGAAAGAGATAGTTTATCTGTGGTTTCAGACCAAATTGGTACACCAACAAACGCAGTTGATTTAGCAGAAGCCCTACTTACAATTGTCACTTCGAGCGGAGTCGAGAAGTCAAACTACGGAATTTACAACTTCAGCAACGAAGGACAATGTTCTTGGTACGATTTTGCTAAAGAAATATTCAAAGTGAATAACATTTCCATAAATTTACAAGCTATTCCAACTTCGGCTTACCCAACACCAGCGAAAAGACCAGCATATAGTGTTTTGGATAAATCTAAGATTAAACAAGTTTTTAGTCTTGAAATTAAGAATTGGGAAGAGAGTTTAAAAACAATTAAGTAATGAAATTATCAATAGTATCACCAGTCTATAGAGCTGAATTAGTTTTAGATGAGTTAGTAGAAAGAATATCAAATAGTATTCCTTCTGCATTTAATGCATTTGAAATAATTTTAGTTGACGATTTTAGTCCAGATAATTCTTGGCAAAAAATTGTTGAAATTTCTAAAAAAAATAAAAACGTTCAAGGATTTAAATTAAGTAGAAATTTTGGTCAGCATTATGCCATAACTGCTGGATTAAATCAAGTAACAGGTGATTTTGTTGTGGTTTTAGATTGTGATTTACAAGATCAACCTGAAGAAATTGAAAAACTATTTAAAGAATCGCAAAAAGGTTTTGACATTGTTTTAGCAAGAAGGTATGAGCGAAAAGATTCATTCTTTAAAAAAACATTTTCTAAATTATTCTATAAAACATTATCTTATTTAACAGGAACAAAACAAGATGCTACTGTTGCAAATTTCGGCGTTTACTCTAGACAAGTAATTAATGAAGTGATAAAACTCGAAGAGAAAATAAAATATTTTCCAAACATGGTAAAATGGGTTGGGTTTTCAACTTCTTATGTTAATGTGGAACATGCATCAAGGTCTGAAGGTAAATCAAATTATAATTTAAAAAAATTACTAAATTTAGCTTTAGATATTATTTTAGCTTATTCTGACAAACCATTGCGATTAATAATTAAATTTGGTTTAACAATTGCTTTTATATCATTTTTAATGGTTGTTTATGTTGTATATTCAAAAATAACAGGACATTTTAGTGTTAGTGGTTATGCAAGTTTACTTTCAAGTATTTGGTTTTTAAGTGGATGTATATTAACAACTTTAGGGATTGTTGGTTTGTATGTTGGTAAAATCTTTGAAGGTGTAAAAAACAGACCAAGTTTTATAATTGAAAAAACAACATTAGAATGAGAAAGCTAGATTGGGATTCTTCTTTTTTTAAACTTGAAGTAGGTGAAATTGAAAATAATGATGATTTAAAAAACTATAATTATTCAAATTTTGATTTACTTTATGTAAAAAAAAGCGAGGAAGTTTTAATACCTGGTTTTAGATTGAATTATGAAGAGAATAAAGTTCTTTTTGAAAAAGAAATTATAACCACTAAAGAAGAATCTAATAGCGTCAAACAATATTCGAAAATTAAATATAATGTCGAAGAAATTTATGATTTAGCTTATGAAAGTGGTAAATATAGTAGGTTTTTAAGAGATAGTTTATTTGGAGAATCAAATTTTAAGAAGTTATACAAAACATGGGTTGATAATTCAATCTCGAAACAATTTGCAGATGATATTTTCCTGTATTTTATAGAAGATAAATTAGTTGGATTTGTTACATATAAAAAACACTCAACTTATGGTCAAATTGGTTTAATAGCAGTAAGCAAAAATTTCCAAGGAAAAGGCATTGGTAGACAACTGATAGTTGAAGTTGAAAATTCATTATTTAGAACTGGAATAAAAAAATTAAGAATACCTACTCAGTTAGAAAACAAAGAAGCTTGTTTTTTTTATAAAAAAATAGGTTATAAAATAATTGAAAGTACACCTATAAAACATTATTGGAAAATTGATGATACCATTTAACAAACCTTATTTCACAGGAAAAGAAACAGAATATATTAAAGAAGCAGTTGCTTCTGGTCATATTTCAGGTAACGGTAAATACACTAAAAAATGCCAACACTATTTTGAAGAAAAATACGGCTTTAAAAAAACACTCTTAACAACATCTTGTACTGATGCGTTAGAAATGGCAGCTATACTTATTAATCTTCAAGAAGATGATGAAGTAATTATGCCATCTTATACTTTTGTATCCACTGCCAATGCTTTTGTGTTAAGAGGAGCCAAAATTGTTTTTGCAGATAGTTTACCTAATCATCCTAATATGGATTGCAGTACTTTAGAAGCATTAATTACTCCTAAGACTAAAGCAATTGTTCCAGTTCATTATGCAGGTGTGGCTTGTGATATGGATATAATTATGGATTTAGCAAACAAGTATAATTTGTTTGTTGTTGAAGATGCTGCACAAGCTATCGACAGTTATTATACAGGAAAAGATGGAATTAAAACACCACTAGGTTCAATAGGACATTTGGCGGCATTTTCGTTTCATGAAACAAAGAATATTATTTCTGGTGAAGGTGGTATGTTAGCCATAAACGACGAACAATTTATAGAACGGGCAGAAATTATTTGGGAAAAGGGAACTAATCGATCTGCATTTTTTAGAGGCGAAGTGGATAAATATGGATGGGTAGATTTAGGAAGCTCTTTTTTACCTTCTGAAATTATAGCCGCTTTTTTATGGGCGCAACTGGAAAATTTAGATGATATTCAAAAAACCAGAAAATTACATTGGGAAACGTATAATTCTTTACTTTCAGAATGGGCGAACAAAAAAGAAGTTAGTTTGCCTGAAATACCAAATTATGCAACAAATAATGCACATATGTATTTTTTAGTATGTAAAAGTTTGGAACAAAGAACAGCCTTAATTCAACACTTAAGAAACAATAATATTATGGCGGTTTTCCATTATATTAGTCTGCATAAAAGTCCTTTTTATGAATTAAAACACAGAGGAGAAGAATTATTGCAAACAGATAAATTTACTGACACACTAATAAGGCTGCCACTTTATTATGAATTAACCGAAGAGAACCAACAGAAAGTAATAAATAGTATCAAAGAAATCTAAATGAAAAACATTAATAATGAGATATTTAAAGATGAATATCAAATAAAAAACGAAAAATATATTTTTATTCCAGTTCAAGAAGAAGTGGTAACTGATTTCCTTGATAAAATTAAATATAAAGTTAAAAAATTCAATAAAGTATATAGCGCTTTAATAGAAATTATCAGCCCTGTTTATCCTCAGCCTTTTTTTGACGCAAAACGTATAATCCGAAAAGAAATTAAAGGTAAAAATTTAGTTGCCTTAAATCTTGGAAGTGGAAATTCAGATTTTGGTGATGATTTATTAAATGTTGATCTATTACCTTATCAAAATGTTGATGTAATTTGCGATATTGAAAACATTCCATTTAAAGATAATACGGTAGATTACATCATTAATATTGCAGTTTTAGAGCACGTACCTAATCCTCAAAAAGTAATTGCTGAAATCCATAGAATTTTAAAACCAGGTGGAAAATTATATTGTTTTATTCCTTTTATGCAGCCTTTTCATGCATCACCATATGATTTTCAAAGATTTACTTATGAAGGTATGAAGCAACAATTTAAAGATTTTAAAATTTTAAGTCTTAAATCTGTTGGGCCTACTTCAGGAATGTTATGGGTTCTTCAGGAATGGTTTGCTTTAGTTTTTTCGTTTGGTATAAAGCCCCTTCATACTTTATTGTACTTACTTTTTATGGTAGTTACGTTTCCAATTAAGTTTTTAGATGTTATTTTGCAATTTCATCCTATGAGTAAAAATATGGCTTCAGGCTTTAGTATTTTAGTTGAAAAAAAGCAAGATTAAATTAAAGCAAATGAATAAATGTGAAGTTCGTTAAACAGAGAAATAACTCTATTCAAAATAAAGTGCTTCACCTTTATCTTTGCCTAATTTAACAATCATAGTATTATTGATCATTTTAATTGATTCAGAATCAGGCCAAGTTGGCATTTTTTCTATGGAGTCTTTTACAACATCAAATTTTTCTTTCGTAATCATGCTGTATTCTGCTACTTCAGCTTCTCTAAAGAAATTAATAATCCTGTAATTATTTCCATTATTCCAGTTATAGAAAGAACCTCCAAATATCTCAGAATTATCTAATCTAAATTTTTGATGGTATTCAAATGGGAAATATCCATAAAAATAAATAGATTTTTCAGTCATATTGAAACTTGGATATTTCTCTTGAATAATATTATCAATCTTTTCAGCAATTCTTTTGTCGTGTTTATAAATTTCATTGGCACTTAAGAAAAGTTTAGTGACAAAGAAAATATTTAATATAACGATTAAAACTAAAGAAGCAGAAATTATTTTAAATGTACTTTTCTTAAATGTATCTACTTTGAAGTGACTAATAGCAAAGACTAATATAAATGCAAAAATAAGATTAGATGTTAAATATATACGTGGTGGATGGTAACCACTAGTAATAAAATATGACAATGTAATTGGAGAAATCATCAATAAAATAAGCACTAAAAAACGGTAAATAAAATGTTTTTTATTTAAAAAGAAGCTTACGGATAAAATCAAAACTAAAATAGGTACAAGGCTGTATAATTTTTCACCATAATAGAAGTTTCCTGATAAGTGGATTCTAGTCATATCAATAAAATTCTGAATAAAATCTCCAAAACCACCACCAGAAACAAAAGATTCAACGTATCCGTTTTTAGGTAATGGACAAATTATTTTTACTGAAATATAATAAAGTAGTCCAGAAATTAGTACTACTGTTGAAAACACAAGTGTTTTTTTTATTTCTAATTGTATTTTAAATTCATTTTCAAAAGTCTTTTGAAAAAATAAGATTAAGAAAAGTGATACAGGAATAAAAACAAAAGCCTGATACATAGTCATTGTAAACATTAGTATTAAGGCAACCACAGAAAAAAGCACTATTTTTTTTGGCAAATGTTTTTCCTCATATGCTTTCAAAAATAAATCTAAACTAAAAACAGATAATAAAACACCTAAAGCAGAAACAACCGCCATCATACCAAAAACCAATTGATACGATAGTTGTGGAAAACTGATAAACAAACCACAAAAACAATATGCATAAAACCCAGTAAATTTTAACAAATTACTAATCTGTACAGCTGCAAGACTGAATAAGAAAAGACTTAATATCAGAGAAAAGTATTGTAAATGTCCACCAAAAAGATGATATAATATTAAATTTTGCCCCCATCTACCTAAATCCAATCCAAAATCAGATAAAATAGGCATCTCGTTGTCAATACTAATGGTGAAATTTGTAAGCGCAAAACCATAGGTTAATATTGCTAAAAAAAATGAAAAAGCAAATAATTTGTATATATTTTCAGTTTTAATATTAGTCGAATGTTCCATGCTCATTAATAATATTTGTATATTAGTATTATAATCGTTTTATTTGCAATATTAAAACAAATAATTAAAACACTCTAATTTAAAATTAAAATTAAAATGAAGATGAAAATTAATTTTTTATTTATATTACTACTTTTAACAGTAGTAAGTTGTAAAGAAAAAGAGAATAATTCGGATAGCAATGTTGAAAAACAAGAAGTTGCTGCAAATGCTTTTAAGTTAACACTTAACATTATTGCTAAGAAAAAAGATAATTTTTGTTTGCTTTATACAGAAGATGGTTCATTAAATTTTAATGATGGTATTTGGAGCCAAAGTAAAGGAAGCGAAAGTGAACAAGCAATTGAATTTGCTTTACCAAAAGATGTGTTTCCAACTCAATTAAGATTAGATTTAGGTAAAAATAAAGAACAAGAAGATTTAGTAATAAAATCTATTAAATTCGAGTATCAAGGAAAAATAAGAGAGTTAAAAGGAGCCGAAATGGGTGTCTTTTTTAGAGCTGATGCTTCTAAATGTTCTTTTGATGCAATAACGGGTGTAGTAAAAGCTATTGTAAAAGATGGAAACAGAGAGTATTCTTTATATCCAAATGAAGCAATTTTAGCGGCGGAGTTACCAAAATTAGCGAAATAAAAAAGTATAAATATTTTTAAAAACCATAAATACACATTTATGGTTTTTTTTTGCTTTGCTTTTTTTCTATTAAAAAACAATTTATCGCTTTATATTTGTAGAAACAAGTTGTCTTTTCTTAAACGGATTTCATATGATAAAAAATAAATTTATTTTAATGTTTTTGATTTTCTTTATTGTAGTAAGCTGCGATCAGGAAAATAAAACTCAATCTCTAGTTTTAAGTATAGAAGCAATTATAGAAGAAACAGACTCTATAAACACCTATTATAATACTAATAACGATATTGATTTTACACACTCTCAATCGTTTTGGACAAAAGTAAAAGGTAGTAAAAAGAACCAAAAAATAGAACTAATTTTTCCCGATTCGGTACAGCCAAGACAAATCAGATTAGATTTTGGAAGAAATATAAAACAAAATGATATCGTAATAAACAAGATATTAATGTCTTATAAAGACAAGAATATAACACTACAGGCTAAAGAAATTTTTTACACATTTAGAGTAGATGAAAGCAACACAACTTTTGATAAATTAAACGGTAGTATTCAAAGAAAATCTCCAAAGCAAATAAATGGCCCTTCCCTTTATCCAAAAGGGGATAAATTGTATAAAAAACTAAACCAACTTTATACAGAAAATTAAATGTTGCAAATGTTTAAAAAAATACTTTTGCATCAGCAATTCCAAAAACTTAGTATTTATGGTTTTGGTCAATTGTTCAATTTAGTAACTCCTTTATTGGTTGTTCCTTTTATTGTGTCAATTTGTGGAGAAGAAAACTTTGGAAGAACGGCTGTTGGAATGGCAATTTGTTTTTTCCTAATTGTTTTTGTCGATTTTGGTTCAGACATTATTGGTGTTAGAGAAGTTTCAGTAAACAGAGAAAATGAATCAAAACTGAATGAAATTTTCTCTACAACATACGCCGTTAAAGGAATAGTTTTATTATTCGTACTTCTAATTGTTAGCACACTTTTTTTTATAATCCCATTTTTTTCTTCAGATAAAAAATTATTTTTTTTCAGTTTATTGGTGGTTATTGGTCAATTTATTAATCCAACTTGGTTTTTGCAAGGTATAGAAAATGTAAAATTAATTACCTTTCTTAATGTAGTTTCCAAAATAATTTACTTAGCAGGTGTCTTTTTAACCATTACTAAAGAATCAGATTATGTTTGTGTGAATCTTTGGTGGGGTTTAGGGATGATTATTTCAAACAGCATTGTGTTTTTCATTATTCTAAAAAAGTATAAACTTCATTTTAATAATGTCAATAAAAGCGAAATTTACAGCCATTTAAAAAACAATTTCTCCATTTTTTATTCTCAAATATTTGTTTCTATTCATCAATATGGTCCAGTTATATTAATAAGTTTTTTTGGAAATAATTTATTAGCAGGACAATATAGAATTGTAGATCAAGTTATAGCTATTTTTAAAACCTACATAATTTTATTTTTTAATTTTGTTTATCCAAAAGTATGTTTTCTAATAGATGAAAATAAAAAAAGCGGATTAAAAAATTGGTTAATTTATAATGGAGTTAATTTAGTCTTTGTCTTTATTGGAATGATAATCTTTTTTGTTTTCTCATATGAAATTATTTCATACTTCAATCCAACAAACCGCTATGTTTTAAGTAATTTACTACAAATAGCCGTGTTTATTCCTTTAACATTTGCCGTTTCAAATGCATTAAAACAATTAATATTGGCCTTTAATTTAAAAAAGGAATATATAAGTATAACAATAATTACCGTTGTATTAAATATCTTTACAATTATTGCTATATTGCCACTATATAAGGTTTATGGTGTTTTTTACACACTAATCGCAACAGATATAATTATAATATTTTTCTATATTTTTAAGCTAAAGAAACTATTATATAAATAATTGTTTTATCAACAATTACTAAAATTTTACCAAAAACAATGAAGTTAACTTTAAACAAAGAATTATATTATCAAATCATCTACATGATTTGTGTAATTATTCCGTTTTTTAACAATTACGAATTATCTTTTTTAGTTTGGCTTGTTGCTTCAATACTTACAATTAAAAATAAATATTCTGTTCCTTTTTTAAAGTATTTAAGTTATTTTATTTTTATTTTTTCGCTAGCTTTTTTTGTCGGCTTATTTTTTAACTATAAGCTTTATTTTATTATTCGAGATATTACTTATCTGCTTAAACCAATTTTCGGATTAATTTTAGGGTATCAATTGTTTTATGATAAAACTAAAAACCCATTTCAATTTATTGTGTATGCTGGTGTAGCAATTGCTTCCTATCATTTGTTTTTAGTTGTTTGGGGAATATTATTTGAAGGCGCCAGGAACGTTAGAGAAATTAGAGAACAAGGCGGCTATTTCAATGATTTTGAAGTATACACGTTAATCATTTTATTGTTTCATAAACAGTTTCAATTAAATTTTACCAAGCAAAAAACTAGAATTTTTATAGGCATTTTAGCGTTATCAAGTTTTTTCTATTTAGCAAGAACTAATTTTATTCAGTTTGTAATTCTTTTTATGGCGATGAAAAATTGGTTAGTACTTAATAAACGTTCTATAACCATATTAACATCATTGTTGGTTTTTTCTGTTGTTGGTTATGCGGCAATCTATAATTATAATCCAAAAAGAAACGGAAGCGGATTAGATGAGTTTTTATATAAAATAAAATTAATTCCATTAGAAGCTTTTGCCACAAAAATCAATCGTGAAGATTGGAAAGATTTTCATGATCATTATCGCTCCTATGAAAATATAAGAACAATTGAACAATTGTCACATAACAACACTTTTTTATTTGGTGAAGGAATGGGTTCACAAGTAGATTTAAAACAAAAAGTATATTTAGGAGATATGGAGATGAGACACATTTCCATTCTCCATAATGGTTATATGACAGTTTTTTTAAAATCAGGAATTCCTGGTTTGCTCATATTGTTTGGCTCCATCTTGTTCTTCTTTAAAAAGTTCCACTCATATAGCGAAATCGACACTAAAATAAATTTATTGTTCTTGGGAACTGGTGTGTTTTTAATTTTTTCTTACTGGGTTTTTATGGGTTTTTATAACTTAATCGACACCAAAACATTGTTAATAGGTTATTTATTTGCTTATAAAAACCACATTCAAAAGACAAATAAAAGCTTGCAATAATGAAGAACATTCTTTTTATTCATCAATCGGCAGAACTATATGGTTCAGATAAAACCTTACTTTATTTGGTTGTAAACTTAGATAAAAGCAAGTTTTTTCCAATCGTAATCTTGCCAAATGATGGTCCGTTAAAAATTGAATTGGAGAAAAAAAATATAAAAGTAATCATTGCACCAGTGTTGAAATTGTACCGAAAAATGTTCACGCCAAGCAATTTATTAAAGTTTATTAAAGATTATTTTAGAGGTACAAAAACAATAAAAGCCATAAAAAAAGAACACAAAATAGATTTTATTTATTCAAATACGTTGGCTGTTTTGTTAGGTTTTTTTTATTGCTTTTTTCATAAAACGAAACACATTTGGCATGTGCATGAAATCATAGAATCACCAACTATTTTCACAAAAGCTTTTCGTTTTTTTCTAAATAATGCTACAAATACAGTATTGATTCATAATTCAATTGCGACTTCAAATTTCTGGAATTGCAAAGGAAACAACCAAGTTATTTGGAACGGAATAGCCGCTTTTCCGGAATTAGAAAACCAAGAAAAAGAGACTATTAGAAATACGATTTTAAAATCTAGTAACGAAATTATTTTTGCTTTAGTAGGAAGAATTAGCCGTTGGAAAGGACAAATGTTACTATTAGAAACCTTTAACGAATTAATAAAAAAACATCAAAACATTAAATTAGTTTATATCGGTTCTGCACCACCAAATCAAGAACATTTTTTAGATTCATTAAAAGAAAAAATTACGGAATATGATTTAGCAGATAATGTAGAAATTATTCCTTTTCAAGAAAACATCAATCAACTTTGGCAAAGTATAGATGTTGCTGTTGTTCCTTCCACCGAACCAGAACCTTTTGGCATGGTTGCCATTGAAGCAATGATGGCAAAAAAACCTGTTGTTGCTGCCAACCATGGCGGATTAACGGAAATTGTAGTTACTAACGAAACAGGTTTCTTAGTCGAACCAAATAATAAAGTTGCCTTACAAGAAGCACTGGAAAAATTAATTAATAATCCAGAATTAAGAAAAACTTTTGGAGAAAACGGTTTTCAAAGAGCCATAGAAAACTTTAGTATTGAAAATTATGTAAGAAAAATTGAAGATATTTTAGAAAACAATTAAATTTTTTTTTTCAAAAAACTATATTTGCCTCCAATTAAAGATTTATATGAAAATAGCTATTCTTGGTACAAGAGGTATTCCCAACTATTATGGTGGTTTTGAACAATTTGCTGAGTTTTTCTCTGTTTATTTAGCAGAAAAAGGACATGATGTATATTGTTACAACTCGCACAATCACAAATATCAAGAAAAAACTTTTCATGGCGTAAATCTTATTCATAAGAACGATCCAGAACATAAATATGGCACTTTTGGCCAGTTTATTTACGATTATAATTGCATTATGGATAGCCGAAAAAGAGATTTTGATATTATCTTACAATTAGGTTATACGAGCAATTCGGTTTGGTTTTTCCTAATGCCAAAAAAAGCAATCAACATCATCAATATGGATGGTTTAGAATGGAAACGTTCTAAATATTCAAAACCAGTACAACAATTTTTAAAAGTTGCAGAATGGTTGGCCGCAAAATCGGGTGATTATTTAGTTTCAGATTCATTAGGAATTAAGAAATTCTTGCAAGAGAAATATAAAAAAGATTCTACTTATATTGCTTATGGTGCGTATCCATTTAATACACCAAACGAAGAAATTTTAAAGGAATACCAGGTTGAAAAAGAAAATTTCAACATGATAATGGCACGTTTCGAACCAGAGAATAATTTAGATATGGTTTTAGAAGGCGTAGCTTTAAATTCGGAAAACAAAACGCCAATTTTAGTGATAGGAAACCACAATACAAAATACGGAGCGTATTTAAAAAACAAGTTTAAATCTCATGGAAATATTCGTTTCATGGGTGGAATTTACAACTTGGAACACTTGAATAATTTACGCTATTACTCAAAATTATATTTTCACGGTCATTCTGTTGGTGGAACAAATCCTTCTTTGTTAGAGGCGATGGCTTCTCAAGCACTTATAGCTGCTCATAATAATGATTTTAATAAAGGTGTTTTAAAAGAAAACGCATTTTATTTTTCTAACCCAACAGAAGTGAAAAATTTGTTAAATAATACCAAAAAAAGTAATAACTTGCCGTTCATAAAAAACAATTACGAAGCGATAGTTAATGAGTTTAATTGGACTAAAATAAATGGCGATTATTTACAACTTTTTGAACAATGTATGGAAAGACATAAAGCAGGAAAATCAAAATAATTTTGCTTTTGTTTTCATTATTCTATTATTACTTTCATTACCATTTAAATTAGCCGTAACCAATACTATACTTGCTTTTTTTGGAGTAATAGTTTTTTTGAATTATAAAAAATTAAAGTTCAATTTATCTTTTTCTTTATTTCTTCCAATAGCACTTTTCATCTTAATGATGTGTTCTTTTTTGTGGACTATCGATATGGATAGAACCGCAAAAGCAGCGCCAAAAGAAGCTTTTCTATTCGTTATTCCACTCTTATTTGCAGTATTTCCAGGATTTAGCAGAAATCAAATTGCCAAAATCTCAAAATATTACGCTTACGGGTTTGTAATTTTTGCGCTTTTTTTCATCATTAGAGCTGTCATCCGATATTTCATTTTGCAAGACACCGATGTGTTTTTCTATCATCAAGATAAAGATTTAGATTTAGGATTGATTCCAAAAGAATTAAATGCCATTCACTTTTCGGTATTTACAATACTTGCTTACGTACATTTTTTAGCCAATGAAATAAAAACCGTTTGGCAAAAAACAGCCATGGCAATTTTGTTGTTTTTTATCCTATTACTTTCTTCAAAAAACATCATTTTAGTCGCCATACTTATCACCTTAGTTTATATATTTTATTATGCTAAATCAGCAAATAGAATGAGGTTACGAAATCTTATTATTTTCACATTAATCATTGGAAGCGTGGTGTTTTTTGGAAAAATACAAAAACGTTTTGAAGCAGAATTTCAATCACATACTAATAAAAGCATAAGCCATAATGTTATCGATGGAGTTCCACCTAGCGTACATTACGTAAGTATTTATGAAGCATGGAATAACGAAACATTTACACCAAATGATTATTTTCCAGGAACAGCATTTAGAGTCTATCAAACACGGTTGTTTTTTGAATTTTTAGCTGAAGAACCTATTTTTTGGAAAGGATTTGGGTTAAATGCTTCTTTTAAAAAGTTAGAAGAAAAAGGAGAAAAATACAATGTGTATAGAGGCACCGGAAATGATGATGGGTATCAAAATAAAAATTTCCACAATCAGTATATTCAAAATTTTGCCGAGTTAGGTGTGTTCGGATTGCTAATTTTGCTTACAATGTTGGTTGTTTTGTTAAAAAAAGCAATTCATAACAAAGATTTTATCCACTTTACTTTTTCAATATTAATGATAAGTGTATTTTTGACAGAATCTTTTTTGTGGAGACAAAGAGGTGTGGTGTTTTTTGTGCTGTTTTATTGTTTATTTATGGCAACAAACCACAAGAACAAGAAAATAAATGAATAACTCTAAATTAGAGTTTTAAGAAAATATAAAATGAAGAGAATATTAATAACAGGAGCGGCAGGATTTTTAGGATCACATTTATGTGACAGATTT
The DNA here is from genome assembly GCA_040385445.1 of Bacteroidota bacterium. Classification (GTDB taxonomy): domain Bacteria; phylum Bacteroidota; class Bacteroidia; order Flavobacteriales; family Flavobacteriaceae; genus Flavobacterium. The sequence continues at coordinate 26,510 of JAZKHI010000140.1, forward strand.
TTAGCAGAAGGCTATTTCGTAATTGGAATGGACAATTTAATTACAGGTGATTTAAAAAACATTGAACATTTGTTTAAAGAAAAAAACTTCGAGTTTTATCATCATGATATTACCAAATTTGTTCATGTTCCTGGTGAATTAGATTATATTTTACATTTTGCTTCACCAGCAAGTCCAATAGATTATTTAAAAATCCCAATTCAAACTTTAAAAGTTGGTTCGTTAGGAACACATAATTTATTAGGTTTAGCTCGAGTTAAAAAAGCAAGAATTTTAATTGCATCAACTTCTGAAATTTATGGAGATCCATTAGTACATCCACAAACGGAAGAATATTACGGAAACGTAAATACAATCGGTCCTCGTGGTGTTTATGATGAAGCAAAACGTTTTCAAGAATCTATCACAATGGCCTACCATACTTTCCATGGTGTAGAAACTAGAATTGTTCGTATTTTTAATACGTACGGACCAAGAATGCGATTAAACGACGGTCGTGTTATTCCTGCATTTATTGGTCAAGCTTTACGTGGTGAAGATTTAACGGTTTTTGGAGATGGAAGTCAAACACGCTCATTTTGTTATGTAACAGATCAAGTAGAAGGAATTTACCGATTATTACTTTCAGATTATCATTTACCAGTTAACATTGGTAATCCAGATGAAATCACAATTTCAGATTTTGCAGAAGAAATTATAAAATTAACAGGAACCAATCAGAAAGTAATTTATAAAGATTTACCTGTAAACGATCCAATGCAACGTCAACCCGATACTACAAAAGCAAGAGAAATTTTAGGTTGGAGCGCAAAGGTTAACAGAGAAGAAGGAATGAAAATTACTTATGAATATTTTAAATCGCTTTCTCCAGAAGAATTAGCTAAAGAAGAACATAAAGATTTTTCAAAATATATTTATTAATATATGAACAAAGGAA
>JAZKHI010000141.1:0-8766 GCA_040385445.1 Bacteroidota bacterium
TTCTTAAGTTCTAAAGGTTCGCCAACGGTTGTTCCTGCGGAAGTTATTCGTGCAACGGAAGAAGAAAAAGCCTATCAAATTGAGATGTTAAACCATTTACATGAAGCTGGTAAAAATGAAGTTGCAGAACATTTGAATACGCTTCAAGAAGCTGCTATTAAAAATGAGAACATTTTCGCACACTTAATGGAAGCTACAAAAGATTGTTCATTAGGACAAATTACTGCTGCTTTGTTTGAGGTTGGTGGTCAATATAGAAGAAATATGTAAGCAATGAAATTGTATTTAAAGATTTTTGTTTTACTATTCTGTTTTAACTCGTATGCTCAAGTAGAACAGCATTTTGATGACGGATTAGGGAAATTCGCGCAAAGAGATTTTAAAAATTCGAGCATTGCTTTTAAGGAAGTTATAAAATTAGATCCTACAAATCACGAAGCACATTATTATATTGGTGTTTGTAATATAAGATTGAATTTTTATAAAGAGGCAATAACTAATTTTGATAAGGCAATTGAGCTTCATCCAAAATATCCTAAAGCCTATTATAATAGAGGTGTGGCTAGATTTTATTTAGAGGATAATTTTAGTGGTTGTATAGATTTTAAAGAAGCGGTTGAATTGGATCCAGAATACGATGAAGCTAAAAAAGCTATAAAAGAATTTTGTAATTAGATTTTATTTATACTTTATAAAATATTTTAAAAACCTTTCAGTAATGGAAGGTTTTTTTGTTTTTTGAAGCTGGAAGCTGGAAGTGTTTTGTGTGAGATGCTTTAACTTCGTTGAATCTTCGATTTCAGCATGACAAACTAGATGGAGAATTCTAATTGCGGAAAGGAGTTTTAACTTTGCAGTCGAGAGTTTTAAGTTTGCAGTTAAGAGTTTTAACTTTACATAAATCTTTTTATGAGCTCAGTTATGGTTGCAAATAATCCAATTAACAAAATAGCAAGAGCTCCATATAATCTATAGTCTGTAAAGAAACCAAAGTAATATTCTCGATTTTGTTCCGCCTTTTTTTTATTATATATTATCCATTTAGATAACAAAAAGAAAATAATCAAAAATAATAAGATATAAAACACTAATGTTCTTGTGCTTTCGTCTTGTATGTATTTTGGAGTTAGAATCAAATTTTTAAGTATTTATTTTTTAATTTATGAAATTTAGTGGCTGATTACAAATTTGTGCAATCTGGTTTAATATAATATTAAATCCCTATTTCTCACAAATTTCTTTCAGCTTGTCGAGAGCTTTAGGATAGGTCTCGTTCATGTAATCTATAAAATCTTCTGTGGTGTCTAAGTCGACCGTAACAGTTGCAATTCCGTTATTTTCTTCGAAAGCATAGTTTTCAAATCCGTTTGCCCATTTTTCTACTTCTGGTCCTTCTGTAATTTCCTTATCACCTTGAACAAGACCATAATGTTGAATAGAAACAAATTCGTTAGGAATAATGCTAACTAACTTGGAAACCATACCGCCTTTTTCTCCTTTTTCATCTACTCCCACAAATAGAATTTTATTTCCCTTTTCCCAACTTCCTTCATAAGTAGAAGTAGGGTTAAACATGGCAGTCCATTGTTCATAAGTTGATTTACTACTAATTCCAAGCATGATATCATATACTTTGGCAACAGGTGCATTGATGCTGATTTTGTATTGTAACTTTTCCATAATTTAAAATATTTGTTTTTTATTAATCATAATTCGGAGAGAAGAGTATTTCTTCTTTCTTGTTTGTATTCTTCGAAGTTCTAATTTCTTTTAAACAAGTTCCTTTTTTATCTTTGGATACACAAGATATTAAAATTTCGTCAATAAGCATATCATTTTTGTTTTTGATAACAATTTTAGAGAGTTTGTTATTAGCGTAATAAAAATACTGCGTGTGGAAAGTTGTGAAATTATCTACAATTTTATTAATAGTTCCATTTGTATTATAATGATAAATGGCTTCATTCTCTTTGTATTGTTTTTGAGTGTAGCAGCTAATGCGTTCACGTTGTTTAGGTTTCCAACGTGTTTTGCAGTAATATGGTTCTATATCAGGATAGGATTCCTTTATAAACCATAATCTCTTTTCGGTTTCTTGAATTAGATTGCCTTTAGCATCAACAGTCTTAGAATATTTAATTCGGCCATTTTTAGTAAAAACCATTTCCTTTTTTTGTAAAAGCTTTTTTTGAGAGTTTTCTATTGCATATATTTCTTCGGTTGCCGATTTTATTCCTTTAGGCAATAGTCGTTGCTGAGTATACTTTTTTGTAGCACACGATTGTAATAGTAAGAGCAGGGTAAGGAAAAAAACTCTCATAATCGTAAAATTTTAATAGGTACTAAGTTACGAAATTTTTAATAAGTGTGATGTGTGAAGTTGGGAGTAGGAAGTTTGTTTTGTTTATTGTGTTAGGATTTTAAAAATATTAATTTTCAAAATTATGTAAGTATTTTTTTATTATATTTGAATTATAACCAATTAAAATTACTAAAATTATGTTAAAAAAAGCAGGCTCTTACATGGCGATATTAGGAATATTTGCCATTGTTTTAAATTTCTTAGATCGAGTACCAACATTATTAATGTGGATTTATATGTGGGGCGACACTGTGGCTTGGACAATTAAAATCGGATTAGTAGTTGTGGGTGGTGCTTTGTTCTTTTTTGCAAAACCTGAAGAAGCTGAACACGTTGCAGAAACTCAACCTGTTGAAACTAAAGACGAAGAATAGTTGCTATACTTTATAAAAAACTCCCAATTTCAAATTGAAATTGGGAGTTTTTGTGTTTTATAGTTTAATCTATTTTAAATTTTGTAAAAGTTTTTCCATTGAATTTACAAATACCGTTTTCATCCGTTCCAAACCAAATTTCGCCAAACTTATCTTTGTAAATGGTATTTACAGCATTGCTTGATAATCCGTCTTTAGTAGTATAATTCATTATGTTTTTGCCATCAAATGTCCAAACACCAGTGTCAACAGTTCCTATCCAAAGTGTTCCATTGTTGTCTTCGTTTATGGAATAAATACGCGCTAAAGTACCGGGTTTAGATTCGCCAGAAATTCGGAATTCGTCATTACTTAATTTTTTTTCTTCTGTGAAGTTTATTAGCTTTTTTCCATCGTAACAAAATAATCCAGCTCCATTATTTCCCATCCAAATGTTACCTTTTTTATCTTCGAATAAACAAAGAACCGCTGGTCCGGCTAAGCCTTTTTCGGTAAACCATGTAAATGATTTTCCATCATAACAGCAAACTCCTTCAGCTTGTGTTCCGAACCAAAGATTTCCTTTAGTATCTTTTAAGATAGTATAAACGGAAAAACGACTTAAATTTTTTGGTGAGTTTTGAGAAATTTTAATATCAGATTCTGTGATGCCAATGGGTAAATAGTTGAGTTTGCTATTATTATAAAAGAAAGCGCCACCACCAGCATAAAACCATAAATTATTAGGTTCTGTTTTTGACTTGATGTCAATGCTATTACTTACTTGTGAACTCTCATTACTTATGAATGTTGTGAAGGTATTTCCATCAAATTTACTCACTCCAAATACACCAGTTCCAAACCAAATATTTCCCAATTCATCTTCTTGTATGCTTTGAATTTGATTATCTGAAAGTCCGTCCTTATAAGTATATTGAGTTAGTATTTTTCCATCATAACGATACACGCCAGCAGCATTTGTACCAAACCAATAATTACCTTTGCTATCTTGAAAAATACTACGAATGTTATTGTCGAAATTGTTTTTTTCAACTTGTGAGAATGAAAAAGAAATCGCGAAAAACAGAATGAATAGTGTTGATTTAATTTTCATAGGTGTTTTGATTTAAGATAAACGAGTAGCCTCAAACCCGAATTTTATAGCGGCTGAAAGTATTTCAATATTGATATCTGTTAACTTTTTAAATTTAATGCAATAGCCAGTTACACTTGCTTTACCTATTTTTTCTCCGTAAGTATTGATTAAATATTTTTTGTCTTCAATTCCCATTATATAAACAGAAATTCCAGTTGTGTTGGCACTCAAACCAATTTGATAAAACGCTTTGGTTTTTCCATCGGCATATTTTATGGTGTAATTTCCATATCCAATATTAGGATTAGAAACTATTTTTCCGTTTTCATCTTTACCTTCCAAAAACCATAATTTACTGTCTGGTTTTATTTCCAAAATGATGCGGTGCAACTCTTGCATGTCGTTGCTTTTTTGCTCAGGCTGACTGGTAATGTAGGCGTTGATTTGTTGTTGAGTGGTCATGTGATTGAAGGTTTGTTATTCTATTTTTCTCAATAAACGATAATAAATTATGCTCTCATTTCCTTTTCCGCTACCATCATCTAAACTCATCATCAAATCGCCTTTCTTTACATTGCTACCAATATCTTTGGCAAATAAATTTACTCCCCAGATTTCTTTGTAACCTTCAGTTTCAGGATTTACAATAATTATGAATTTACCATTATATGTAAAATTTGGTGTGCCTTGTTTTGGTAAAGCTTCAAAAATTTTCTCCAATTCTTGTTTTGTATAGTTAGCATCTGTATCAGTCATCATTGAAAGCACCTTTCCATTTTCATAGAAAGCAAACCATTGATAGGGTTGAGGCCAAGGATTTTCTTTGTTCATTTTTTCTAGTTTAGGAAAACTTACCATTTTCCAAAAACCTAAAATTTCATTTCTTGTTGGCCAACCACCAGCTTCAGACTTGTTGCCTTCTTGGGAAAACGTGTTAAATGAAATGAATAATAATGAGATTAGTAAGAGTTTTTTAATTTTCATTTTCTTTTTGTTTAATTGTATTAAAACGTTACACTTACCATATTTGTTTTTCCATCTCTGATAAAAATTACTTCTTTGGTTTCACCTGAGTTGATTTTGGCTAAACATTCCATATAACTGTAAACTTCTTTGACATCGCAATCGCCAATTTTCGTAATGATGTCGCCTTCCTTAATTCCGGCTTTCATGGCTGGTCGGTCTTCAGTTACGCCATCCACATGTAAACCATCGCCATATTCTGCATAATCTGGCATAATACCTAAAGTGACTTTGTATTTAGCCATTTTTCTTTCCGTTATTTTGGTTTTGGTAAACTCAATTTTGTCTTTTTCGGCTAATTCATTCGCGACTCTAAACACATAATTGACAATATTCGTTACACCATAATAATTGATTTTTTCTTCGTCATCTGTAGGTTTGTGGTAATCTTCATGTGTTCCAGTAAAGAAAAACAACACTGGAATATCTTTTAAATAAAATGAAGTATGATCTGATGGTCCGATTCCGCCTGTTTCTTCCGTAACTCCAAATCCAGCTGGTTTGTTGCGTTGTACTAATTCTGAGAAAATAGGAGAGGTTCCTGTTCCGCCAATGATTAGACTTTTCTTATCATCTAAACGACCAATCATGTCCATATTAATCATCGTAATGACGTTTGGATATAAAGTTTTTAACGATTCTGCCATGTGTTTTGAACCCATTAAACCGTCTTCTTCACCAGAAAATAAAGCGAAAATGAAATTCACTTTTTCTTTGGTGTTGTTTTTCGAATACATTCGAGCTAACTCTAAAACCCCAGAAACTCCAGAAGCATTGTCATCCGCACCATTATGAATAATTCCTTTTGAGAAAGGTTTCGTAGAATGATTGTGTTCGTTAACCCCTAAATGGTCATAATGTGCACCAATTACTATGGTTTTATTCGCACCGTTATCTAAAAATCCAATAACATTATTCGAATTTAATAAAGCGCCAACCGCTGTAGAATCGTGTGGATTGGTATTATATCGATACGAAAAAGGTTGTAAAAACGTTTGATTATATGGTTTTAAACCTAGTTTTTTGAATTCTTTTTCAATGTATTTGGCAGCTACTTTTTCGTTTGCACTTCCCGTCATTCTTCCACCTAATTTATCTGAAGCTAAATAGGTAATGTGTTTTTTTAGATTTTTATTGTTGGCATTTTCAACTTCTTCGGTTTCCACCCAATCGGCAATGAAAACATTGGTTTCACGTGCTTTATTTTGTTGGCGATTACTTGAAAATACTAGTTTTTTTCCATCAGGAGAAAATTGTGGAAACGCATTAAATTCACTTTCGAAGGTAATTTGTTTTAAACCTGTTCCGTCAATATTAATCATGTACAATTGAAAATCGTATCCTTTTGTGGCATGATGATTCGATGAAAAGATGATTTTTTTATCTGATGGATGAAAGAATGGTGCCCAATTGGCTTTTCCTAAATTCGTAATTTGGTTTAAATTTGAACCATCAATATTACAGGTGTAAATTTCCATGTTGGTTGGCATCACCAAATTTTCAGCCAATAAATCTTTGTATTCTTTGATGTCTTTTTCAGTCGTTGGACGAGAAGAACGAAATACTAATTTTTTACTATCGTGCGAAAAGAAACAACCACCATCATATCCTAATCCGGAAGTGACTTGTTTTAAATTGCTTCCGTCAATATTCATCGTGTAAATTTCTAAATCGCCAGAACGAATACTCGTAAAAGCAATCTTTTTTCCGTCAGGAGAAACTACAGCTTCGGCATCATAACCTGGAGAATTGGTCAATTGCTTAACGATTTTACCTGATTTAGTTGCCATATAAATTTCAAATTCAGGATAAATCGCCCAAAGGTATTTTCCGTCTTTTGGTTTTGGTGGAGCAGGGCAGGCACTGTTTGAAGCATGTGTGGAAGCATAAATAATATGTTTTCCATCTGGCATATAATACGAACACGTAGTACGACCTTTTCCAGTTGAAACCAATTTTAGATTGTTGAAATCTGTAATCGGTTGGGTTAAATCTAATGAATAAATTTGATCACAAGGCACTCCAAATTGTGTATTGGTAACTTGCATGGTTAAACTTTTTCCATCTGGACTGAAATAAGCTTCCGCATTATCGCCTCCAAAAGTTAGTTTTTTAATGTTTTGTAAATTTCTTTCTTGTGCTTGACTGCAAAATGAAAGAATCATAAACGTTAGAAATACGTGTGTTTTTAATGCCATTGTATATTATTTAAAATCTTAATACTTTGAACTTTTGCTTTTCATTATTTTGGCTTCGAGAGCCTCAGCTAACCGGTGACTGAGGTTCTCGAAGTCACTTTGTAATTAATTACCCATGAATCGTAAGACCATCACCATACTTGGAAATGATTTCTGCTTCGTGTTCTAACCAAGCTTTCCATCTACTTTCTACGTCAACTTTTCCAGCGTATTTTCTAGCCAAGTTAATAAAAGTCGTATAATGAGCAGCTTCACTTTCCATTAATTCTCTATAAAATTGAGCTAGTTTTTCGTCTTTTAAATTTTCAGAAAGGACTTTAAAACGTTCACAACTTCTGGCTTCCACCATGGCTGCAAAAAGCAAGCGTTCAATTAAACCACCTTCACGACTACCGTCAGAAGATTTCTTTAAGAATTTCATCAAATCGTTTACGTAATCGTCTTTTCTATCTCTTAAAAATTCGTAACCACGTTCTTTAATAATATCGTGAACCATTTGAAAATGCTGCATTTCTTCAATAGAAATTGCCGTCATTTCTGTTACTAAATCTTCTTTTTCTGCATTATTGATGATTAACATAATCGCGTTAGTTGCTGCTTTTTGTTCGCACCAAGCGTGATCACTTAAAATTTCTTCTAAGTTTTGTTCTACTATATTTGCCCAACGTGGATCGGTTGGTAATTGCAATCTTAAAATGGACATATCTTAAAGGTTATAAGTTTATATGTTTATAAGTTTAAAAGGTATTGTGTGAAAGTTTATGAGTATTTATATTATCTAAGATAGAATTTAATAAAAGAAGAAAAGGTATTGTTAATAAAATTAGTTTCAAGATTTTGAATGTTTTAAAAAAAATTAAATGGATTATTTTAACGCAAAACCTTTTAACCTTTTAACCTCAATACCTTTTAACCTTTTTTACACAATACCTTTTAACCTTTTAAACTGTTACACTTTTAAACTAAATTAAAAAACAAACATGGCTCTTTCGCCCATTAATTCGTTTACTTCTTCACCAACTTGTTCTAAAATTTCTTCGTTAGTATGGTTCATTAAAACTTTATCAATTAAAGCTACAATAGTTTCCATATCTTCTTCCAATAAACCACGAGTTGTGATTGCTGGAGTTCCAACACGAATTCCTGAAGTTACAAATGGTGATTTGTCATCAAAAGGAACCATATTTTTATTTACTGTAATTTCAGCTTTTACTAATGCGTTCTCCGCTTCTTTACCAGAAATATTTTTGTTACGTAAATCGATTAACATCATGTGGTTGTCCGTTCCGCCAGAGATAATATCATAACCTCTTTTGTTGAATGCTTCTGCCATAGCTTTTGCATTTTTTTGAACTTGTAACGCATAACGGAAAAATTCATCAGTTAATGCTTCACCAAAAGCAACCGCTTTAGCAGCGATAATGTGCATTAATGGTCCACCTTGATTTCCTGGGAAAACAGACATGTCTAAAACATGACTCATCATTCTTATTTCTCCTTTTGGAGTAGTTAATCCCCATGGATTTGGGAAATCTTTACCCATCATGATTAATCCACCACGAGGTCCACGTAATGTTTTGTGAGTTGTAGTAGTCACAATATGACAATGTGGAATTGGGTCATTTAATAATCCTTTAGCAATTAATCCTGCAGGATGAGAAATATCAGCTACTAATAAAGCACCAACTGAATCAGCAATTTCTCTGAAACGTTTGAAATCCATATCACGAGAAT
>JAZKHI010000142.1:0-37301 GCA_040385445.1 Bacteroidota bacterium
CTATTCAAGATACAACTGATCCAACAATTGGCACTGAAGCTTCTTCTCAAACTGTTGAATGCGATGGTGCTGGAAACTTAGCTGAATTAAACGCTTGGTTAGCTTCTAATGGTGGTGCTGTTTCTTCAGATGTGTGTTCTTCTGTAACTTGGTCTAACAATTATTCAGGTTCGTTATCTGATTTATGCGGATTGACTGGTGCTGCAACTGTAACATTTACTGCAACAGATGCGTGTGGAAATACTTCTAGCTCAACTGGAACTTTCACTATTCAAGATACAACTGATCCAGTATTCACATCTGAATTACCTCAAAACATAAGTGTTTCATGTGATGCAATACCTCTTCCTCAGGAATTAAATGGAGTTGATTCATGTAGTAGTCGAATTACAATTACTACTAATGATGATATCGTTGAAAATGAAGGTGCATGTACAGGTCAATTTACAATTTTAAGAACTTGGACAATTACTGATAGCTGTGGAAATGATCAATCATATACTCAAACAATTTCAGTATATGACAATACTGCTCCAACTTTAGTAACACCATTAAGTACTATTGTAGATGCAAGTTGTTCGCAAATTCCTGGAAAACCGAATTTAGAATTTATAGATAATTGCTCAGGTGTAGATCCAAACATAATTTATACTGAAACAACTAGTATAATTTCAATTTATCAATATGTAATTATAAGAAATTGGGTTGTAAATGACAATTGTGGCAATGAAGCTAGTTTTTCTCAAACAATTAATGTTTCAGTTGAAGAACCTTTTGACGCTATTCCATTCGAAATTTGTACAGACAACACAGTTGATTTATTCACGATACAAGGTTTACCTCAGGATTTACCTCCAGGTGGAAATTGGGTAGAAGTAAATTCAAATGGCGCAATTTCTGGAAGTATATTTAATCCATCAAACTTAGTTGTTGGTTATTATACAGTTCAATATATTGTTAATTTGGAAAACCATCCATGTCCAATGATATTTGAAGTCTATATTCATGTAGAAGAATGTGTCGTATTAGCAGCTTGTGATATTGTAGTATTCAATGCCGTATCTCCAAATGGAGACGGATTAAACGAAGTATTTACAATTGGTGGAATTACTTGTTATCCAAATAACACTGTAGAAATTTACAACCGATGGGGTGTAAACGTATACAAAGCGAGCGGTTACAACAACGGAAGTGTTTCCTTTGATGGAATTTCACAAAATAATTTAACAGTTGGTGATGGCAAATTACCTGGAGATACTTACTTTTATATTTTAAAATATAAAGACGATCAAAACAACTCTTATGAAAAAACAGGATATTTATACATAAAATACTAGTCTATGAAAAATTATATATACAATCTTTTATTATTATTTGGTATTTTGAGTTATAGTCAACAAGACTCCCAATTTACACAATATATGTACAATACCATTAATGTTAACCCTGCTTATGCAGGAACTAGAGAAACATTTAATGCATTTGTATTGCACAGAAATCAGTGGGTAGGCTTAGATGGCGCTCCTGTAACAAATACTGCTTCGATAAACACAAATGTTGGAGATAGCAGATTTGGAGTTGGACTTTCATTTGTCAATGATAATATCGGACCGACACAAGAAAACGCAATTTCAGCAGATATTGCATACATAATCCCATTAAATGGTGAATATAAACTGTCATTTGGTATAAAAGGAACGGCTAATTTATATAGTTTAGATGCAAATAAACTAAACATATATCAACAAAACGATCCCGAATTCCAAAATTTAAATGGTAAACTTTCTCCTAATTTTGGAACGGGTGTTTACTTCTATTCTGATAAATTTTATGTTGGAGCTTCAGTGCCAAACTTTAATAAAACAAAGTATTATGACGCTAACGAAGTATCCATCAACACAAAATCTGTGAATTATTATTTACTATCAGGATATGTGTTTGATTTGAGTCAATCTGTAAAATTTAAACCATCTTTCTTAGCTAAAGTTGATGAAGGTGCTCCAATGCAATTAGATTTAAATGCTAATTTCATGTTCAATGACAAATTTGTAATTGGTGGCTCTTACAGATTAGAATCTGCAGTTAGTTTATTAGCCGGAATTCAATTCTCAAACTCATGGTTTTTGGGATATGGATATGATTTAGAAACTACCAAATTATCTAACTATAATTCTGGTTCACATGAGATATTTTTAAGATATGAAATCTTTAAAAATACTAGAATTTCAACTCCAAGATTCTTCTAAATTTTTGAATTATGAAAAAAATTATCGTACTCTTATTATTTGTTTCATGTTTAGTACATGCACAACAAGTTAAATTAATTAAAGCTGACAAAGAATTTGATTCATTTGCATATGTTGATGCTATTGAAGTTTATGAAAAAATACTACAAAATGGTTATCAATCAGCTGAATTATACGAAAAATTAGGTAATTCATATTATTTAAATGGAGAATCTGAAAAAGCAGCGCAATGTTATAAAGCCTTAATTGCTTATAATACTGAAATTGATCCTGAAATTTATTTCAAATATTCACATTGCTTAAAAGCTCTTGGACAATATGATGAAGCTAATAAAATGATGGCTATTTACTATGACAAAACTTCAAATTCGTCAGGTAAAAAAGATTTGGATTCTTATTTATTGGATATCAAAAACAATTCTAAAGATTACATCATCAAACCAACTGATATAAATTCTGAATTTTCAGATTATGGTCCGTATTATTCTGGCGATAAAGTCTATTTTACTTCTGCAATTGATACAGGAGCTGTAAGAAAGAAAATTCACGAATGGACAGGTCAAAACTTCACAGACATTTATATTGCTAATGTAAATAAAGATACGACACTTACTTATTCTGGAAATTTTTCAAAAAAAGTGAATACAAAGTTCAACGAGTCGTCACCTCTATTTACAAAAGATGGTAAAACAATGTATTTCACTAGAAACAATTACTTAAATGGTAAAAAAGGAAAAAGTGATGACAAAAGTACTTTCGTAAAAATTTACAAGGCCACTTTAGCAGATGGTGAATGGTCTAATATTACTGAATTATCCTTCAATAATAATGAATCTAGTTTTGCGCATCCTGCTCTGTCTTTAGATGAAAAAACAATGTATTTTGCTTCAGATATGGCTGGTACAACGGGTTATTCAGATATTTACAAAGTAAAAGTAAACAGCGATGGAAGTTTTGGAAGTCCTGAAAATTTAGGGCCGCAAATTAACACAACTGGTAGAGAATCTTTCCCTTCAGTTGATAAAGACGGAAACCTTTATTTTGCTTCAGATGGCCATTTAGGTTTAGGTGGTTTTGATTTATTCAAAGCGAATGTAAATGCCGATGGTAGTTTCGAAAAACCAAAGAATTTAGGTGAACATATAAATAGTCCTAAAGATGATTTTGCAGTTACATTTTACGACAAAACATCTGGTTTCTTTGCTTCAAATAGAGATAACGGAAAAGGTTTTGATGACATTTATTATTTCAGAGAAAAACAATGTAAACAAAAAGCAGACGGAATTGTGTACGATGCGCAAACCAAATTACCTATTCCTTCCGCAACAGTTATTTTGTTTAATGATGAAATGAATGAAGTGGAGAAAATTAGTACTGACGAAAAAGGTTATTATGCTTTTGGTGTAGATTGTGGTAAAAAATATTACATCCGTGCTTTAAAAGAAGAATATGAACCTGCTGAAATTAAACTAACAACAAATGCAATTGACGGTAAAGTAAACACTAATGATATTTATCTTTCTAAAAAACAAATTCCAATTGATGAAGGAACGGATTTAGCGAAAATATTCAATATCAGTAAAATTTACTTCGATTTAGATAAATCTAATATTCGTCCTGACGCAGAAGTACATCTACAAAAAATCATAGAAGTATTAAAACAATATCCTAATATGGTAATTGATATTCGTTCACATACAGATAGTCGTCAAACACATAAATACAATGAAGCTTTATCAGACAGAAGAGCGAAATCTACTCTAGAATATATTGTGAAAAACAAAATTGCTAGAAACAGATTATCAGCAAAAGGTTATGGTGAAACGCAGTTGGTAAACAAATGTGCAGATGATGTATATTGTACAGAAGATGAACATCAAATGAACAGACGAAGCGAATTTATAATAGTTAAAATTAAATAAAGATAAGGATTAGGTTAGGTTTTATTTGACGAAAAATCCCAAAACACATACACTTTATGGTTTTGGGATTTTTTATGTTTTTTAAATAAAGTTAAATCTTAATTCCTGGAGGAAGTAATTCTTGAAATCTTTTATTCTTTCTAAAAAAAGAAACAATCTTCGTATTTGTAGGAACCACTTTAAATTTACGCTCTTGGGCAATATCTAAAACTGAAGTAATAAAGTCATTCACCTTGTCTTCTTCTTCATTTTCATTCGCGCAAAGCTTAGTCAAAAATATCTTTCGCTCTTGTATAGCATACTCAATAGTTAAAAGTCCGTTGTCAGTTTTAATTTCAAACTGCCTTAACAATTCATTGTCTTTAATTTCTTCAACTAGCATAAAATCTTGATTAATATACTAACAAATCTTAATTGGTTTGTTAAAAGTGATGCAAATTTACGAAAAAAACAAAGACTAGTCAAGTACTAATTGAATGAATATCATTAGAATAGAAAATATTTAAGATAAAATTGATTTTTATAGTATAAAAATTATACAAAATTGAAATTATATCATAATTTTAAGGCATAAAACAAATTTAAAGTATGTCTAAAACTCAAGTATATTTTGTTCCAGGTTTGGCAGCAAGCATTGAAATATTCGAAAACATAAGATTACCTGAGGATATTTTTGAAGTTTATTTTCTAGATTGGATTTTACCCATTCATCAAGAAACCATTCAGAATTATGCAAAAAGAATGTGTGAAAAAATTAAACATGAAGATATAATTTTAATTGGTGTTTCTTTTGGAGGAATTATGGTTCAAGAAATGTCTAAAATTGTAAAAACAAAAAAAACAATAATTATTTCAAGTGTAAAAAGTAATCAAGAATTACCTTTACATATGAAATTAGCCAAAGCAACTAAGTTTTATAAAGTAATACCAACAAGCCTATTAAGTAAAGTAAATTATCTATCGAGATATGTGAAAGGTCGCGGATTAATTGCTAAAAGAGTGCAATTGTACAATAAATATTTATATATGAAACAAACAAAATATTTAGATTGGGCAATTGAAAATGTGTTACTTTGGCAAAGAAGCGTTCCAGATGAAAATGTAGTACATATTCATGGTGATGACGATATGATTTTTCCGATAAGAAATATCAAAAACTGTATTATTGTAAAAGGCGGCACACATATTATGATTGTGACCAAATACAAATGGTTAAATGAAAATTTACCGAAAATAATTTTAGAATAACAACCGTTGGCTGAGGCTCTCGAAGCCAACAACAAAAAACAGTATAACTATTGGCTTCGAGTGCCTCAGCCATCAATAAAATAAAAAACAAGACTATGAAAACAATACATAAAACCTTTGTAATTATTGCATTATTTGCAATTTGTGGATTATTTATATTCTCAAAATCATATATCAACGTTCCAAAGAAAAACCACGTGGAATATCCTTTAGACATGGATTTCTGTGGCGAAAAAGTCCCAACAAACATTGCAGATGTAAAAGAACGTTTAGATCGAGAAATGTTAGTAAATATCAACATGAATGCATCAACAGCCATTCTAATAAAAAGAGCGAATAAAGTTTTCCCAATAATCGAACCAATTTTAGCGAAAAACGGAATTCCAGACGATTTTAAATATTTAGCTGTTATTGAAAGTGGTCTTATTAATGCGGTTTCTCCTTCTGGAGCAAAAGGCGTTTGGCAATTTATGCCAGGAACTGCAAAAGAAAGTAAACTGGAAGTTACTGAACAAGTTGACGAAAGATATCATATTGAAAAATCAACGGAAGCTGCTTGTCAATATTTATTAAAAGCAAAAAATAAATTTGGAAATTGGACAATCGCTGCCGCTTCTTATAATGGTGGAATGACGGGCTTACAAAACCATGTCACTTTTCAAGAAACTTCTGATTATTATGATTTATGGCTTATCGATGAAACCGCTCGTTATGTTTTCCGAATATTAGCCTTAAAAGAAATCATGAAAAACCCTGAAAAATATGGTTATTTAATTCCGAAAGAAGAATTATATCCAAAATTAAATACGAAACGAATTACAGTTGACTCAACAATAACAAACTTATCGAAATTTGCTATCAGTCAAGGAATTAACTATAAAATTTTAAAAACACATAATCAATGGTTACGTGATAAAAAACTAGATAATCCATCTAAAAAAGTATATGAAATTGAAATTCCATTGGAAGGTTATAATAAATAAATGAACATTCATTTTGATTAAAAAAAAACTCGAAACAATGTTAAATTGTTTCGAGTTTAGTTTAGATTTTTAATTATCAACTTCCAGCCATTCTAGTGCTGTCAAAAACCATTATTCTACTACTACTTTGGTTATGTTTGATATGAATTTATGATAATAAAAATCTAAAGGATTTTTATCTCAACCTATATCTTCCAGCAGATTTATTTAGGTTGATTATTATAACACTATAAATTTACTAATACGAATTCAGTAACTAAAATATATTCGTTATACAATTAAAATACTCGATAAATAACACAATTACCAATGAAAAAGAACGTTTTAACTCAGAAAACACTAATTTAGATTTTTAAAATAATAACTCGTATTTTTGTATCAAATAAAAACAAATTGAAGAAGAAAAAAATTGTCATTTCTGGTATTAACATGGTTGAAGGTGGTATTTTTACTATACTTCAAAATGTTTTGCAAGAACTTTCGGAATATATTGAAAATAAAGATATTGAAGTTATCGCTTTAGTAAATGATAGTTCCAAATTTAATTTTCCGAATATTCAGTTTATAGATCTTCCACTCGGAAAGAAATCTTGGTTTTACAGGTTATATTACGAATATTTTTATTTCAAAAAACTATCTAAGAAATTACAACCCGACATTTGGTTTTCACTACATGACACTACTCCGCGAGTTATTGCTAAAAAGCAATTTGTATATTGTCATCATCCAACCACTTTTTTTAAACCAACTTGGAAGGATTGGAAATTCGATTATAAAATTGGAATTTTCTCATTGTTATATGATTATTTATATAAAAAAAATATCTCAAAAAATCATACTGTTTTTGTACAACAACATTGGATCAAAGAAATTTTTGAAAAGCGTTTCAAAATAAAAAATGTAAAAGTGACTATTCCGCAATTTGTAGAAGAAATTACCAATGAAAAAATAGAATTAAACGAAAATAAGACTCATTTTTTCTATCCAAGTTTTCCGAAAAGTTTTAAAAACATTGAATACATTTTTGAAGCGATAAAATTATTACCTGAAGTCGTTTTAAATCAGTGTGAATTTCATATTACAGGATTAAAAAATAACGATTCGAAATATGTTGCTTTTCTGAATAATAAACACGAATCAATTAATGTTAATCGATTGAATTTGTTAGACCGAAATGTGATGTCAAAATACTACAATTCAATAGATTATTTGATTTTCCCATCTAAAATTGAAACTTGGGGTTTACCCATTTCTGAAGCAAAAGCACATCGTAAAAATTTACTTTTAGCCAATTTACCTTATGCAAAGGAAACGTGTGGAAACTATGAAAATGTGTCTTTTTTCAACTTGGAAAACCCGAATGAATTAACAAAAATAATTACCGAAGTTATCACTAAAAAACATGTTTTTCAAGGAAATACGATTTCGCACAACACAAAGGATGATTTACACAATTGGAAAGAATTGTTTAACTATATTTTAACCGATTAAGATGCCATTTTTCACCGTCATAATTCCGCTTTACAATAAAGAAAAGTATATTGAAAACGCCATAAAAAGCATTTTGAATCAGACTTTTACGGATTTCGAATTGCTAATAGTCAATGATTGTTCCACCGACAAAAGTGTGGAAATTGCAAGTAAATTTGAATCTGAAAAAATTCGAATAATTCATCACGAAAAAAATAGCGGATTAGCTGCAACCAGAAATACGGGAATTAAAAAAGCCAACTCAAATTATGTTACTTTTTTAGATGCGGACGATTTATGGAAACCTCATTTTTTAGAAAAAATATTCCATTTAATTCAAAATTTCCCTGAAGCTCGAATATTTGGAACGAATTATGAAGAAATTTGGGAAGAAACTATAAAAAACCCGCATAATAATTCGGATAGTTTACCTAATGATTTCATTGGTTATATCAATTTTTTCAAACTAAATTTAAAACAAGGAATTTACAATCATGGTTCTGTTTGTTTACATAAAGAAGTATATAAAAATGTTGGGTTTTACAACGAAAACATTCAATTGTCTCAAGATTTAGATTTCAATATTAGAGCCAATTATCATTATAAATTAGCTTATGATAATTCAGTGCAAATGAGTTATTTCATGCAAACGGATAATCAACTAACCAGAAGTTCGTTGCAAAATAAAACCATTCCTGATTATGACAAGTATGAAGATTGGACAAAAAAAAATTCGGATTTAAAAAAATATCTCGATTTTGAACGTTATGTTTTAGGGAAACGTTTGAAGAAAAATGGAGATTCTCGTTGGAAAAAAATAATCGCGAATATTGATTCGAACAATCTGAATTGGAAACAAAATTTATTATTAAAATTACCGAGTTCAATGCTGAATTTAATCGATAACGTGAAGTTGTTTTTATTGAAAATTGGAATTAAGCCGAGTACGTATTGATTTTTTTGTCATGCTGAACTAGTTTCAGCATCTCATTTTGCAGTTTCTTAGATTCTGAAACAAGTTCAGAATGACAATAGTTTCTACTTCACAAAACTCAAATATTCCTTGTAATTTCTAATATAATCATCTTCAGAAAATTCTTCAGAAGCTAAAACCAAACAAACACAACCAGAAGAAAAATTTTCTAATTCACGCCACATATTATTTTCAATCAATAAACCTTTATCTGGCTTGTTTAACGTGATAATTTCTTTTGATTTTCCATCTTTTAAAACCACATCAAAACTTCCAGAAATAGCAATTAAAACTTGTTTTAGGTTTTTATGTGCATGTCCGCCACGCTTAGCGCCACTTGGAATATCAAACAAATAATAAACACGTTTTACTTCAAAAGGAATGGTTTTATTTTCAATAACGCCAATATTACCTTTCGTGTTATTTATTTTTGGAATATCTATGATTTTATAGTTCATTTTTATGTTCTTTGTTTTTCAAAAAGCGTAAGCCATTCTGCACCAATAATTTCTAAACTAAACTGTTTTACACTAGTTAGCGCGTTTTCTTTACAATGTAAATATAAATTATTATCTGAAATAAATAGGTTAATCGCTTCAATTAGTTTTTCTGAATTTTGATTTTCGACTAACAATCCGTTACTTTTATCAATAATAATTTCATTTGGTCCAGAAGCATAATCCCAAGAAATTATTGGCGTTTCACACGCTAACGATTCCAACAAAACCATTGGCATTCCTTCGTACTTACTTGTGGAAATGGTAAATAATGCGTTTTTATAATATCGAAAAGGATTCTTAACATTGCCTTTAAAAACCACCATTTCTAGTAAATTCAAGCTTTCTGCCAATTTTATCCATTTATTTTTCAGTTTTCCTTCACCTAAAATAATCAGCTTAATATTTTTCGATGGTAGAACCGATTTCGCATAACATTCAATTAATTTATCGAATTGCTTCACGTTTTTGTTCATACTTCCAGCAGATAAAATATACTGAAAATCATCTGAAATAGTTTCAGTTGCTTTTTCAGAAATAGATTCAAAATCAATTGGATTATAAAGTACTTGAGAAGAAACAAACTTATATTTTGAACTTACTTTATCATTAATTCCGTTTGAAACCGTGATGAATTGCTGGCAATTTTTATATAATAATTTCGCTAAAAAAACATTTTTTGGAATGTACGATTTCAACTTAAAACTATGAATCGTTTGTATGAATTTCGGATAAACAAAATTGTGGATAATCAATTCCTGTAAAAAAAATTGTTTGGTTCTGAAATCAATCACATAATCGAAATGATTATCATTAAAGAATTTTTTCAAAGCAAAAAACCGTTTACTTCTACTCCACCAACTATTTCTTTTGTCTTTTAAATGTTCTAAATGGAAAATTTTTCCAGAAAAATCATATTCTACTTTCCCTGAAAAAACCAAATGATATACTTCAAATTCCTGATTATCAAAATATTTAGATAACAAAGCTGCGCAGCGCTCGGCACCACCATCTGAAAGTGTTACGGTAACTAAACAAATTTTTAATACTGAAGATTTCTTATCCAAAAGATATAGTTTTAAACAAATATAAAAATATTCAATAAACTATGGTTGTCATTCTTTAAATTTATAAATACTTTGTATATTTGAACAACTATAATTAGGAATACCCATGTCATTTATTAAAACAACCGAGCAATCTTCAAAATATGAACATTTAGAAAAAATGTCAGTAAAAGAGTTGCTTACCAACATCAATACCGAAGATAAAACGGTTCCGTTAGCGGTTGAAAAAGCCTTGCCAAAAATTGAAGCATTAATTGATCAAATTATTGCTAAAATGAAAAATGGTGGTCGTTTGTTTTATATTGGTGCTGGAACATCTGGTAGATTAGGTGTAGTTGATGCTAGCGAATGTCCGCCAACTTTTGGTGTTGATTTCGATACAGTTATAGGAATTATTGCAGGTGGCGACACCGCTATTAGAAAAGCTGTTGAATTTGCTGAAGACGATAAAAACCAAGCTTGGAAAGATTTACAAGAATGGAATATTACTAAAAATGATGTGGTAATTGGTATTGCCGCTTCTGGAACTACTCCGTATGTAATTGGTGGTTTACAAAAATGTAATGCAAACCATATTATTACTGGAAGTATCAGTTGTAATGCAGATAGTCCGCTTTCGCAAACGGCTAAATATCCAATTGATGTGATAGTTGGTCCAGAATTCGTGACTGGAAGTAGTCGAATGAAAGCAGGAACTGCTCAGAAATTGGTTTTAAATATGATTTCAACTACTACTATGATTGCTTTAGGAAAAGTAAAAGGCAATAAAATGGTAGATATGCAATTGAGTAACGATAAATTAATTGATAGAGGAATCCGAATGATTATGGACGAAATTCCTGTTACGTATGAAGTTGGCGCTAAATTATTAGAAGAATACGGAAGCGTGAGAAAAGCAGTTGATTTTTTTAACAGTAAAAGATTTTAAAATAAATAAAAATTAGTTAAACAACTGAATTTGAAACAAGTTCAGATTAAAAAAAGTAAAATATGAAAAAGTTAATCTATGTTAGTTTATTGTTGGTTTCGTTTGTAAGTTTTGCTCAAACCAGATTTGTAACCAGAGAAATTCCTGCTGGCCAAGCTATTGAAATAAAAGACAAAAAAATGTACATTAATAATGAGCAAATTCCTTCATATGAAATTAAGAAATACTTAAAAGATAACGATTTTAAAGCCTATTCTTTATATACAAAAGCTAAAAACAAAAGTGTAATTGGTGGTATGCTTTTAGGTTTAGGTTCTGTCCTTATTGTGAGTGATGGAGTAAAAGCAATGGTTACCGAAAATGCAAACTATCCAACAGCTATGTCAGGAATTGGTGTGGCTTTAGTTGGAACTTCATATTTTGTTTTAAAAGGTAAAAACAAAAAAATGCAAAATGCAATTGATACTTATAATAGCGGTTTGAAAACTACAAGTGAATTAGAAAATAATTTTGATACTAGCTTAAATGTAGTTGCGAATCAAAATGGTATTGGTTTACGATTAACATTCTAATATGTCATCAGTTAACAGAGAAGTTTTAAACAAAGGTCTTCAATATTTAGCAGGCTCACTTCCTACTCTATTTATCGGTGTTTTTATTTTAAATAGTAGTTTTAAAAATCAAAAACATCCGCTTTATATTTATGTCCTAATTTTAGCTGTTTTAATTTGTGCGTATGCCGTATACTTAATGTTTAAAGGCATAAACACAATTATGAAAAGTATGTTCGAAAAATAAAAAATGAAAAAAATAATATTACTATTCGCTCTAACTCTAGTTTCTTGTTACAATCAAGAAAGAACTTGTAAGGATTTTAAAACTGGGAAATTTACCTCTGAAACTACGGTTGAAGGAAAAAAATTCACGAGTACATTTGAAAGAAATGATTCTATCCAAATAGAAAATTACAATTCTGTAATTGATACCTTTTCTATTCGTTGGATTAATGAATGCGAATATATCTTAGAAAATGTGAAACCAAAAAACAAAGCAGAGAAAAAAGCCGTTCACGTTAAAATACTAAACACCAAAGATTTGAAATACAATTTCGAATATTCTTTTGTTGGCGATGCAAAAAAACAGTTTGGTTCTGTAACAAAAGAGCAATAAACAACGTAAAATCTAAGTAAAAATAAATAAACAAATTAAACTAAATGGAAATTTTATCAAATCCAAATGCTTGGGTAGCCTTGTTAACCCTTACTTTTTTAGAAATTATTTTAGGTATCGATAACATTGTATTCTTATCAATTGTATCAGGTAAACTTAAAGCCGAAGATCAGCCAAAAGCAAGAAGAATTGGATTATTATTGGCAATGGCATTTAGAATCATCTTACTTTTCGGAATTACTTGGGTAATGAGTTTAAAAGATTCTTTCTTTGATTTTGATTGGGGATTTGTATCTGGTGGACTAAATGGTCAAAGTTTAATTGTATTTGGAGGTGGATTATTCTTACTATACAAATCAGTTTCTGAAATTCACCACAAATTAGAAGGCGAAGAAGAAGGAACTTCTGGAAAAGCAAGTAATTCGTTAAGTGCTGCAATTATTCAAATTGCTTTATTAAATATTGTGTTTTCATTTGATAGTATTTTAACTGCAGTTGGATTAGTAAGTGCTGCGGAACCACCAATTGGTTTTGGACCAGCAGGTGCTTTAGAAATCATGATTGCTGCCATTGTAATTTCAATTATAATCATGTTAATTTTTGCTGGACCCGTTTCTAAATTTGTAAATGAGCATCCAACTATACAAATTTTAGGTTTATCATTTTTAATTTTAATTGGAGTAATGCTTTTGGCGGAAGGTTCTCATTTAGCTACAATTAAATTCTTTGGTGGAACGGAAGTTCACAGTATCCCTAAAGGCTATTTATACTTTGCTATTTTCTTCTCTTTATTTGTAGAATTCTTAAACTTAAGAATGAAGAAAAACAGTAAGAAACCAGTAGTTTTACACAACAATAAAATTATGGATAAGAAATTAACAGATGATGATGTAATGAATTAATGATGAGAAATATTTATATCATTTTCAGCATATTCTTTTTTTATTTTTCTTTTTCCCAAAAGAAATATTCAAATGAAAATTTTTCAATCGAATATCCAAATAATTGGTCCATAAATGATACACTTAGTAATGGGATAAAATTGGTAATAATTGAAGATAAGGAAAATGAAAAAGATTCAATTGCTGAAAATTTTAATTTAATTATTCAAGATATTTCACATTATGATTTTTCATTAGCTGAGTATGTAAAACTCTCAATTGGACAAATTAAAACAGCTTGCGGAGAAGATAGCATATTAGTAAATAAATTAATAGAAAAAGATAATATAACTAAACATCGAATTGAATTTTTTGTAAAAAAAGAGACTAAAACCTTATACTTTATTCAGGAGTATTATCTAGAAGATAAAAAAGCATATGTATTAACTTTTACTTCAGAAATTGAGAAAAAAGAAACATACAAAATAGTTTCAGAAAAGATATTTAATAGTTTAAAAATTAATTAAATACTGAACTTAAAACCAATAAAAAAAGCCTCATAGAAATATGAGGCTTTTTTTGTCACATTTTTCTTATGATTTGTTATTTTTTAAAAACTAAAAAATGAAGATGAAAAATAAAAAAAATGTAATTTTGAACAATTAGTAAAATACAAACACAACAAACTTTCAAATGAAAAAAATAATTCTACTACTAACATTACTATTTTCGTTTAATAATGTAATGGGACAACAGCAAGCTGCACCGCCTCCAGTAGGTGTTAACTTTTATTATGTTATTGATATTGATAATGACGGATATGCCACATTTGACATTAATTATTATCTAAATACTATTCTCGTTAATAAAGCTTTAACCTTGGGATACGATCTTTCTGGATACAATCGTTCCCTATTTTCAACTCAAGTGGATTTTAATAATAATACGAATGTGATTGGGAGTACGTACGTTAACCAAGTAATAAATACTCAAGAATGTTTTGTAAAATTAATTTATAGTGGAACGGGGACGAATTACGATCAAGCAACTTTAGATTATCATTTTGGTAGTGTGTTTTTAACTACTGTTAAATCTAATCTTGATGCAGATAATGATTCTGTATTAAATCAGTTTGAAGATTTAAACAATGATACTATACTACATAATGAAGACACAGATTTAGATGGAATTTTAAATTTCAGAGATGCTGATGATGATGGCGATGGTGTTTTATCAATCAATGAAGATTATAATCTTAACGGAATACTTTCTGATGATGACACAAATACTAATGGAATTCCTGATTATTTAGACAATACCGTAGCTTTAAGTACTGATAGTTTTGTTTCTAAAAAAGATATTCAATTATTTCCTAATCCAGTACAAAACGTCTTAAACATTTCAACTTTACACTCCGATTATCAAAGTGTTGAAATCTTAGATATGACTGGAAAAGTATTAGCCGTTAAAAATGGAAACACTTCTAATATAGATTTTTCAGGATTTGAATCTGGAATGTATCTCGTAAAAATAAATTGGATTGATACATCCATGAATTATAAGATAATTAAGTTATAAAAAAAGCCTCATGTTTCTATGAGGCTTTTTTTATTTTAAACCCTTGAAGGGTTAAGTTAGTTATTTACTCCAAACTCAACGTGATTTGTCCGTCATCGTCTAGTTCTATATTGAAATCTTGAATGTCTTTTGATTCATTTTCATCAGAAGGAATAACTTCTGGTTCTTCTAGAATTTCTTCATATGGCAATGATTCCAACATATTAATTTGCTTAATCTTATCCGCAGTCAATTGATTTCCTAAAGCTTTAATACCTTTTACCGCAATAAACTCATCTAAATTCACAATTTGATTGTCTTTTTGCACACCTTTTACTTTAGCATAAACAACCTCAGCCATTGGCAACCAATCTGTTGAAATGATTTCTAATTGTGATTTTTCGTGTTCTGTGATGAAAATTTCTTCCTTGTTTTCATTCTCAATTAAGAATCGTTTTACAAAATAACGTTCTTTTTCACCATCGTAATAAATGGCAGAAACTGGTTTTTTCGGATGCCATTTTTCCATCACAATCATGTCTTCATCGAAATGTGTGGTCAATTCTGGAATAATGGTTTTTATCTTTCCGGATTGATTCGCGATAAGCAATCTATCATTAGGTTTAAACTCGCCTAACAACTCGCCTCTTCCATCTACATTTAAACGATGCACTGTTTCATCGAACCAAATTTTTCTTGGACGCAATGTAGAAATTCCCTTTTCTTTTAATTCAATTTTCTTAATTGGATATTTAGAAACCGTATTTCCTTTACTAGCACGACCTTTGATAGCAATATCTGAAAAATCTTGATCCCATTTCAGTTTCTTGATACTTCCAACTTGACGTAATAAAATCGTAACAACCTCAGCTTCTCCATTTGGATTCGCAGAGAAATAAAGCACTTGAGAACCTGGTTTTTCTTGAGTTAAATCGTAAAATTTATCACGAGTAACACCAGAAACGTTAAAACGTTTGATAAATGTTGAACCATTTTTACCATCACGATACATCATGTTATAAATCGTACGTTTGTCGTTTTTATCGAAAACCGCAATATGAATAATGTCTTTGCCTACGAACTTTTTATCGTCCACTTTCGCAATCATCATTCTTCCATCTCTAAGGAAAACAATTACATCATCAATATCCGAACAATCGGCAACATATTCGTCTTTCTTTAAACCTGTTCCAAAGAAACCTTCTTCTTTGTTCACATATAATTTTGTATTACGTAAAACTACTTTCGTAGCTTCAATCGTATCGAAACTTCTTAATTCTGTTTGACGTTCTCTTCCTTTTCCGTATTTTTCTTTTAGTTTAGCGAAATAGTCAATCGCAAAATCAATTAAATTATCTAAATGATGTTGCACTTGTTTCATTTCGTCTTCTAATTTCGAAATAAAATCGTCCGCTTTATCCGAATCGAAACGCGTGATACGAATCATTGGAATTTGCGTTAATTTCTGTAAATCTTCATCAACAATATCACGAACAAAAGATTTTTTGAACGGTTCAAATTGTTTGTATAAATACTCATAAAGTGTTTCTCTGTCCGAATACAATTTGAAATCAATGTACATTTCTTCACGAATGAAAATTTTCTCTAAAGTAGAGAAATGCCATTTCATTTTTAATTCTTCTAACTGAATTTCTAATTCCGCTTTTAATAATTGAACCGTTCTATCTGTTGAAATTTTCAACATGTCTGAAACACCAATAAACAAAGGTTTATTATCTTCAATTACACAACCTAAAGGCGCAACCGAAGTTTCACAAGCCGTGAAAGCATACAACGCATCAATAGATTTATCTGGCGAAACACCAGGGAAAAGATGAATTAATATTTCCACCTCAGCGGCCGTATTGTCTTCAATCTTTTTGATTTTTATTTTTCCTTTATCGTTGGCTTTCAAAATACTATCAATCAATGTTGACGTATTCGTTGAAAAAGGAATTTGAGTAATTACAAGCGTTTGCTTATCTAATTGCGAAATTTTAGCACGAACACGAACTCTTCCGCCACGTAAACCATCGTTATAATTAGAAACATCGGCAATTCCGGCAGTTAAAAAATCTGGATATAAAGTAAA
Organism: Bacteroidota bacterium; assembly: GCA_040385445.1. Taxonomy (GTDB): domain Bacteria; phylum Bacteroidota; class Bacteroidia; order Flavobacteriales; family Flavobacteriaceae; genus Flavobacterium. The sequence goes on from JAZKHI010000142.1 coordinate 17,035, forward strand.
TGGTTTGCCTTTTAATATTTTTATCGACGCATCAATTAACTCATTGAAATTGTGAGGCAAGACTTTTGTAGACAATCCAACCGCAATTCCTTCTGCTCCTGAAGCTAATAATAAAGGGAATTTTACTGGTAAATTATTTGGTTCTGCTCTACGACCATCATAAGAAACGCCCCAATCAGTAATTTTTGGAGAATATAAAACTTCCAAAGCAAACTTTGACAAACGCGCTTCAATATAACGAGAAGCTGCAGCGCCATCACCTGTTAGAATATTTCCCCAGTTACCTTGACAATCGATTAGTAATTCACGTTGACCAATTTGCACCATAGCATCACCAATACTCGCATCTCCGTGAGGATGATACTGCATCGTATGTCCGACAACATTTGCCACTTTGTTATAACGACCATCATCCAACTCTTTCAACGAGTGCATAATACGACGTTGAACGGGTTTGAAACCATCTTCAATAGCAGGAACGGCACGCTCTAAAATTACATACGAAGCGTAGTCCAAAAACCAATCTTTGTACATTCCTGTAACTTTGGTAATGGTATCTTCCGGATTTTCGTCGTGGTCGTAAAAATGATCTCCTTCGAAGTGTTTGGCTTCTACTTCAATAATTTCTTCGGAAAGTTCTTCGTCTTGATTGTCATCAATAGAATTATCCTCTGAATTCGTATTTTCAGTATTATCCGTATTTTCTTCTTCTGGATTTATGTTTTCTTCTTCGTCTTTCATATATTCGTTGTCAGTTTTTAATTGACTATTCTTTTTTCTAATTTATTTAAAATCGGACTACCTTCTCCATAATTTTTAAGACCTAGTTTTTTAAATATTTCTTTTAATTCTGTTCCTTTTTCCATACAAAAATCAGGTAAAAAATTTAAGTTTTTTGAATTTTTCCATCCGCCACATTCCAAACAAACTTCATAATATGCTATTACTTTACCATTTTTATAAAATTGAAACTTATGTCTTGGTTCATAACAAGCAGCTATACTACAAGTATCTTTATTGATTTTTAAAATTTTAAAAATAGAATTAAAATCTTCTTTTTTTAAAATTACATCATCAATAATTTTATCTTCAGGAATTATAACATCTTTCTTGCTATTGTAATCGAATTGTTCGTTTGGATTCCAACCAGTTCTAGTTGTGTAAGAAACCAATCTAACCTTATCAATATTCTCAAAGAAATCATTTTCTTTTTTACAAGAAAAAAAACTTAAAAATACTATTACTATTAAAAATCTCATCATTTTACACATCTCTAAACTTCCTCTTCCACTACATCTAATTCTACCTTCAAGTTGTTAATGATAAACTCTTGACGGTCGGGTGTGTTTTTACCCATATAGAATTCTAATAATTTTTCGATAGATGTGGTTTTATCTAACATCACAGGATCTAAACGAATGGTTTCTCCAATAAAGTTTTTAAACTCATCTGGTGAAATCTCTCCTAATCCTTTAAATCGAGTAATTTCTGGTTTTGGTTTTAATTTTTCCATCGCTGCTCTTCTTTCTTCTTCCGAATAGCAATAAATGGTTTCTTTTTTATTTCGAATTCTGAAAAGTGGTGTTTGTAAAATATACAAATGGCCTTCTTTTATCATTTCAGGGAAAAACTGTAAGAAGAACGTAATTAACAACAAACGAATGTGCATACCATCGACATCGGCATCGGTAGCAATTACGATATTGTTATAACGTAAATCTTCCATGCTTTCTTCAATATTCAATGCCGCTTGCAATAAATTGAATTCTTCGTTTTCGTACACAATTTTCTTAGACATTCCATACGAGTTTAGCGGCTTACCACGTAAACTGAAAACGGCTTGTGTATTTACATCACGACTTTTAGTAATCGAACCAGAAGCCGAATCTCCCTCCGTAATAAAAAGCGTACTTTCTAAACTTCTTGGGTTTTTCGCATCTGTTAAATGTACTCTACAATCGCGTAATTTCTTATTGTGTAAATTCGCTTTCTTCGCTCTGTCTTTTGCTAACTTTCTAATTCCAGATAATTCTTTACGCTCACGTTCCGCTTGTAAAATCTTACGTAACAATAAATCGGCAACTTCTGGATTTTTATGTAAGAAGTTGTCTAATTTCGTTTTAATAAAATCGTTGACAAACGTACGAACCGATGGCGCGTTTGGTCCCATTTCTGTAGAACCTAATTTGGTTTTAGTCTGACTTTCGAAAACTGGTTCTTCCACACGAACTACAATAGCCGAAACTATCGATTTACGAATATCTGAAGCTTCAAAAGGTTTATTATAAAACTCTTTTACGGTTTTCACAACTGCCTCACGGAAAGCACCTAAATGCGTTCCACCTTGCGTAGTGTTTTGTCCGTTTACGAAAGAATAATATTCTTCTGAATATTGTGTTTTACTATGCGTTATGGCTACTTCAATATCGTCACCTAAAAGATGAATAATTGGATACACCATATCTTCTTCTGCAATGGTTTCTTCCAATAAATCTTTTAAACCATTATCAGAATAATACTTTTCGCCATTAAAAATAATAGTTAATCCAGTATTCAGATAACAATAGTTTTTGAGCATTTTAATTACATACTCATTACGATATTTGTAGTTTTTAAAGATTACCTCATCCGCCACGAAAGAAACTTTTGTCCCTTTACGTTTGGTAGATTCGATGATATCTTCTTCTAAGGTTAAATTTCCTGCTGAAAACTCGGCTGCTTTTTGTTGGTTATCACGAACAGATTCTACACGGAAAAAGTTAGACAAAGCATTTACAGCTTTCGTACCAACTCCATTTAAACCTACGGATTTTTTAAAGGCTTTAGAATCGTACTTTCCTCCGGTATTCATTTTCGAGACAACATCAACTACTTTTCCTAACGGAATACCACGACCATAATCGCGCACGGTCATCATTTTGTCTTTTAAAGTAACTTCAATGGTTTTACCAGCGCCCATTACAAATTCATCGATACAGTTGTCGAGAACCTCTTTTAATAAAATATAAATACCATCATCTGGTGATGAACCATCTCCCAATTTTCCAATATACATTCCCGGACGCATACGGATATGCTCCTTCCAGTCGAGTGAACGTATATTATCTTCGTTGTATTGATCTTGTTGCTCTAGCATAATCGGATTTTGGATTTGTTGCAAGATAAACGATTTCATTAAAAAATAAAAATGGTTTTTGAAGAAGTTATTAAGAAGTTGTGAGTATTTTTTGTTCTCGATTTACTATTAACTACTTAGAATAATGTCTAAAGATTCCAGTATCGGTTAACGTGTGCAAAGCGGCTTTTTGGTTGGCCGATTTTAATGCCTGATTTGCCCATGAATTACAAGTATAAAACAACGAATAACTTCCTTTTGCTTCATAGAAAATATCGGTTTTACCATAAACTGCATCGGTTTCTATTTTGATGTTTTCACCAGATTTTGTTTCGAAAGATTCATTAATAAATACCACTAAATTTTGATATTCTGATGTCGAAATTTGAATCTTTTTACAATACGCGTCTTCTTTCATGGTTTTATAAAATGTAGTATGCAAAGCACTTGAACTTAACCCAGTTGTAGCTTTAAGAGCTGTGCTGACTTTTAAATCGGCCCAAGTTGGTGTTTCTAAATAAAACCCTCTATCGCCCCAACCCATTGCTAAATATTTCGCAGTAGAATCTTTTGCTTTTGTGTGTTCGAATTTAATTTGTTTCGACCAATCGTAAGTATCATTTTTTACTGGAACTACAATATCTGTATGAACTCCGTTAGAAAGAATGTAAATTTCAACTTTTGGTTCGTCAATAGGAGATTGATTATTGTTTACTGGTATAAAAGATAATAATGAAACAAGCAATCCGTATGCAATTAATGTCAATAAGAAGATCCCAATATATTTGAATGTTTTTTTGATTATTCTCATTGCTCTGTAAAAATCATTTCGTTAGTGAATCCTTTTTTGCGTAATATTTTTCTAAAATCGGCACGTGTTGGTTTTACAACAACCGTAGTATCTTCATCTGAATATTTATATTCGTAATCAATTTTAATTTCTCTTTTTAATCTTTCAAAATCTTCTTTAGAATCGATGGAGAATTTTCTGATTTGATTGCTTTCTTTCTTAAAAACATCAATATAAATTTTGTCTTCATTATTGGTATTTAAAATTAAAGCATTTTTATAAAATTTTAAAACTTTGTCTTTTATAAAAATAGTGTCTGAATTTTGAGATTTCCAAAATAGAGAATCGTTTTTAGAAATCAACTTCACTTTTTGTTTGGTTTCATTATCTATAACATAATTTCCTTGAAAAGTCAGACCTTTAAAAGAATCTTTTTCTTGAATTGAAATTTTCTCTTCATCAAACCATTTTTGAATAATTATATCTTTTTCTATAGAAATAATTGACGAGTCAATTGCTCGATAATTTCCGAACCAATTTTCTGGAACATCTTGAATTTCTTCCACACCAATGGGTTGTAATTCGCTAAATGAAATAAAAGATTCTTTCTTATTATGACAAGAAACTAACAATATAATCAAACTAAAAATTACGGCTGATTTTTTCATAAAATAATAATTTTAAGAAGAACTTAACAAATGTTATGCCACAAAAAAAATCTGCTAAAACGAATTAGCAGATTTTATATTTTAGACACTTCGACAAGCTCAGTGTGACAATCTAATTGTTATTACACATTAAAACGGAAATGCATTACATCACCATCTTTCACGATGTATTCTTTTCCTTCTACTCTTAATTTTCCAGCTTCTTTACATTTTGCTTCTGTTCCTAAATTTGAATAATCTTCAAAAGCAATAACCTCTGCACGGATAAATCCTTTTTCGAAATCAGTATGAATAACTCCAGCCGCTTGTGGCGCCGTATCTCCAACTTGAATTGTCCAAGCTCTAACTTCTTTAACTCCAGCCGTAAAATACGTTTGTAAGTTTAATAATTTATAAGCTGCACGAATTAAAACTGCCGAACCTGGCTCCGTTAATCCCATATCTTCTAAGAAAACCTGACGCTCTTCGTAGCTTTCTAATTCTGTAATATCAGCTTCTGCACCAACAGAAAGAATAATAACTTCTGCTTGTTCATCTTTTACTAATTCACGTACTTGATCTACATATTTGTTTCCGTTTACAGCTGATGCTTCATCTACGTTACAAACATATAAAACTGGTTTAGCCGTAATTAATTGAAACGCATCGTATAAAGCTGCTTCTTCAATACCATTTGGCTCAACCGTTCTTGCCGATTTTCCTTGTAATAAAGCTTCTTTAATTTTATCTAAGATACTTTTTTCAATTTTTGCTTCCGCATTTCCAGTTTTTGCACCTTTATTTGCTTTGTCTAAACGTTTTTCAACTGTTTCTAAGTCTTTTAATTGTAATTCGATGTCAATTGTTTCTTTATCACGAATTGGATTTACATTTCCATCAACGTGAACAATGTTATCGTTATCAAAACAACGTAAAACGTGAATAATCGCGTTACATTCTCTAATATTTCCTAAAAACTGATTTCCTAATCCTTCACCTTTACTTGCACCTTTAACTAAACCTGCAATATCAACAATATCAACAGTTGCCATTTGTACACGTTCCGGTTTTACCAATTCTTCTAAACGATTAATTCTTGGATCTGGTACGTTTACTACACCAATATTTGGTTCGATAGTACAAAACGGAAAGTTAGCACTTTGCGCTTTTGCGTTAGATAAACAATTAAATAATGTCGATTTTCCTACGTTTGGTAAGCCTACAATTCCTGCTTTCATATTATTTGTATTCAGTTAACTAATTGAAGTTAACAGTTAGTTTTAAATTTAAGTTTGCAAATATAGTTTAAAAGTTACGGAGTAGCAAAGTTGAAATTTAGTTTAATGATAAAAACAAAAATTAGGCTTTACAATTACTTTACTTCTATTGATAAATTTAACGAAATCTATATGTTTTAATAAAAAACAAAGCAACTTAACTTAACAGTGTGAATTTAAGTTTGCAGCATAAACAAACATTAATTTATCATGAAAAAACTTTTCTACTTAACCTTACTAATTGGATATTCTTGCTTTTCCCAAACACTGTATCCTTATTTACAAAACCCAACTCCTAATAGCATTTATGTGAGTTGGAAAACGAGCAGTAATAGCGAAACTATTGTTGAATATGGAACTTCTTCAGCAAATTTAAATGTAACCGTTACAGGTAATACAAATATTTTTACAGATACTGGATATCCTGGTAACTACTACTACCATTCTGCGAAACTTACCAATTTAACGGCTAATACTAAATATTATTACCGAATTAAAACGGGTACTCAATTGTCTGAAATTAAATCATTTAAAACATTACCAAATCCTGGACAAGCAGCAACAGCCGATGGACATATTCGATTTTTAATCATGGGTGATAATCAATTAAAAAACGAACCTCGTTATGATTCATTAGTATCAGCAGCTAAAAGAAAAATTAAAGAAAAATGGGGTTCAAGTTTATCTCCAGATGATAATGTTTCTATGACATTTATGGTTGGAGACCAAGTCGATGTTGGAACTTTAGATCATTATGAACATGTTCACTTTAAGAAAAATAGAGAACTTTCTGGGAATATTCCAATTCAAACAACTGTTGGAAACCATGAAACCTACGGAACTTTAGGTATGAATTCGTATTATAGTCATTTCTATATGAGTGAATTATCATATCAAGGAATTTCATCAAATACAGAAAATTACTATGCGCAACAAGCTGGAAATGTTTTATTTATCAGTATGAGTTCTGAACATACTGGAGCTGCACAATTATCATGGATACAACAAGTTATAACTGCTGCACAAAATGACAACACTGTAGATTGGATTTTCTCTTTAAGTCATCGTCCATATCAAGCAGAACAATATGTTGGTGATATTTCAAATTGGGTTAGAGATACGGCTGTTCCTTTATTAACAACTTCGAACAAATACATTATGCATATTGGTGCGCATCATCATTTATATCATAGAGGCCAATTAAAAAATCAAACGGCTTACCAAATCATTTCTGGCGGAACAGCTTGGGATCAATATTGGTCGATGTCAACGGAACAAGATTTTGAAGATGTTCAAAAAACAATTAGTAATTGGATGTATCAAATTGTAGATATTGATGTTACGAATGGCAAAATGGATATAGAAAGTTATTCTATTGGAAGTGTTTTAAAATGGAAAAACAACCAATTAATGGATACGTTTCATCGATATAAAAACAAACAAAAACCAAATAAACCTAGCATTACAAATACATTTAGCGCACCAGTTCAACTTCCTTTGACTCTTACTGGAACTCCATTTTCAACAAATGAAACGGAACTTTTAAATACTACTCAATTTGTGGTTTCAAAATTTACTGATTTTAACACTATCGAAAAAGAATCGTATCGTGATTTCGAAAATTTATTTGGAAAATATGGCACTCAAAAAGATTCCACTGTAAATATTAATTTAGGCGTTGATATTACTAAAATGGAACTTTTAGCTAATTCTTTAGACAATGGAATTCATTATGCAAAACTTCGTCATAGAGATAGAAACTTAGAATGGTCTGATTGGAGTGATGTTGTTACTTTCAATATAATTAATAGCAACGTTGGAACAACTCAAATTTCATTAAACAATGCCAATAATCAATACGCAATTAGCGAATCCATTTCAGTAAATTATGTAAATGCGCCAACTACAAGCAACACATGGATTGGAATTTACAAAGATGGACAAACTCCAGGAATTAATGGCTCTACACTTTGGTCCTATACAAATGGAACTACGAGTGGAACCTCAAATTATAGCTCTGGATTAACACAACCTGGTCGTTATTATGCTGCGCTTTTTGTTAATAATGGTTATACTGAAGTAGCTGACAGAGTTTATTTTTATGTTGGTGCAATACCAATACTAAGTACAAATGCAACGGAATATGCTTTAGGTCAGAATGTGATTGTTTCTTATACGAATGGTCCAAATATTTCAAACGATTGGATTGGAATTTACAAAATGGGAATCAATGCTGGTGACGCACCTTCAACTTCATGGCAATATGTAACTACTGTAAATGGCACAAAAACCTTTAGTAATTTACCAAAAGGATATTATTATGCGCAATACTTTATTCAAAATAGTAACAATGCCATTGGAAATAAAGTATTCTTTAAAGTTGGTGATATTGTTACAGAACTTTGGATAGATAGTCCAGTTTATGATTTAGGAGAACAAATTACTGCTTCTTGGACAGATGCTCCTGGAATTGTAAAAGATTGGTTAGGAATATATAATGAAAATGACAATCCAAATTCTGATCCTTTAATTAGTTATCAATATTTTAATGGTGTGGCTCAAGGTTCTGCACAAATTACGAATGTTAATATGCCAACAGTTGCTGGAAATTATTTTATCGTTATGTTTACCAACGATTCTTACAATGAAGTATCAAACAGAGTGGAATTCCAAATGCTAAGTCCATTACAAAGTGAAGGATTTAAAATTGATAATGGTATAAAGTTATACCCAAATCCAACAAATAATAACAAGCAAACATTTATTCAATGCGATTATCCAATTGATGAAATTGAATTATTTGATATGGAAGGAAAACTTTTATATGCTACAAAAAATGTGAATAACAACAAGTATTCATTACTAACACAAGACTTACCAAAAGGTATGTATATTATAAAAATACATTCTAGAAAATTATTTACAGCTAAGCTGATTATTGAATAAATTCTAAAAAATTAAGCAAATAAAAAAGCTCTTCAAATGAAGAGCTTTTTTTATGTTTTACTTTGATTACTTTTTACTCATTATGTAAAAATGATTGTCTGTTTAAAAGTGTTTCTTCACTTTCCACGTGTTCATCATCTGGAACACAACAATCAACAGGACAAACTGCCGCACATTGAGGTTCTTCGTGAAAACCTTTACATTCTGTACATTTTCCTGGAACTATATAATATAAATCGTCAGAAATTGGAGTTTGTGCCGCATCTGAATCGATTTCCGTTCCGTCTGGTAAAATTATTTTCCCAGAAAGTTTTGTTCCGTCTTTCCAACGCCAATCGTCTGCTCCTTCATATATTGCTGTATTTGGACATTCTGGTTCACAAGCCCCACAATTGATACATTCGTCTGTTATTATTATTGCCATTTTTCTAAAGTTAGAAGTCAGAAATTAGAAGTCAGAAGTTTTAAAAAATTTCTACTACAAAAGTCTAACTAAATGTTTAATTTTGTACAAAAATACAACGTAAACTAAATATAACCAAAAAAGAAATGTCACAATCTGAAATAAAAAATTGTTTTGTCGAATTAGGAAAATTTTTAAATCAATTTTCTTTAGATAATAATCAACAAAATGACGCTGTATTACACAATGATTTATTTTTCGATCAGTTTGTAGATTTAATCGCTTTATCGCAATCGCACAACAATTGGTTTACCCCAGATAACGTGCATTATAGTATTTCTAGTTGGGCAGATGCTTTAACTGAAGATAACTTAAACCAATGGCTTTCAGCTTATTCATTCAATGAAAAAGATCCGAAAAATGTAGGTTTAATTTTAGCAGGAAATATCCCGTTAGTAGGTTTTCACGATTTTGTATCGGTTTTAGTTTCTGGTAATAATGTATTGGTAAAAACATCTAGTAAAGACGATTATTTAATTAAGTTCTTAGCTAAATATCTAATTGCTTTAGATGCCCGTTTTAATGATAAAATAACTTTTGTTGAAGGAAAATTAGAAGGTTTTGATGCCGTAATTGCGACAGGAAGCAACAATACTGCTCGATATTTCGAATATTATTTTAAAGATAAACCTTCAATTATTAGAAAAAGTAGAAATTCGATTGCAGTTTTGACTGGAAATGAAACGCCAGAAGAAATGACATTATTAAGTGAAGACGTTTTTAGATATTTTGGATTAGGTTGTAGAAATGTTTCTAAAATATTTGTTCCAAAAAATTACAATTTCGATTCCTTTTTCAACGGAATGTTCGCTCAAAAAGATGTGATTTATTATGAAAAATACGCGAATAATTACGATTATAATAAAGCGGTCTTTTTAATGAGTAACTTTCAATTATTAGACAACGAATTTTTAACGATAAAAGAAGATACGAGTCACGCCTCACCTATTTCTTCTGTTTTTTATGAATATTACGAAGATATAAACGAAATCAAAGCGCGTCTGAAACAAGATGCAGAAATCATTCAATGTGTGGTTTCGAACGGAATTATTGACAATTCGGTATATTTTGGCGAAACTCAAAAACCAAAATTATGGGATTATGCCGATAATGTGGACACGTTAGCTTTTTTAAATAATTTATAGTATGAAGACTTCAAAAATTAGCGAAATAATCAAGCATCAAAAAGAAAAGGAAGTTCACAAACATGAACCTAATTTTAATTTAGAAGCTAAAGTCAATTCGAACCGAAAAGACGAGAAAAAGAAGAAATAAAATCGTTACGCAAACGTTTTCGTTAATAAATCGTTTTGAAACGGTTAAATTATTTTTTTGAGGAATTTTCAAATGTTGGAAATTTGCGGGTAACTACAACAATTAATAAAATAATGAAAAAACACAACTACAGCGCAGGACCTTGTATTTTACCTCAAGAAGTTTTCGAGAAATCGGCTCAAGCCATTTTAAATTTTAATAATTCCGATTTATCTTTATTAGAAATGTCGCACAGAAGTAAAGACTTCGTTGCGGTTATGGAAGAAGCTCGTGCGTTAGTTTTAGAACTTCTAGGATTAGAAAACAAAGGTTATCAAGCACTTTTTTTACATGGTGGTGCGAGTATGCAATTCTTAATGACGCCTTATAATTTAATGAAAGCTGACGGAAAAGCGGCTTATTTAGATACAGGAACATGGGCAAACAACGCCATTAAAGAAGCAAAACATTTTGGAGAAACGCTAATAGTTGGTTCTTCAAAAGAGGCCAATTATAATTTCATCCCGAAAAACTTTGAAATCCCGAGTGATGCAAATTATTTCCATTGCACGAGTAACAATACGATTTTCGGAACGCAAATGAAATCATTTCCAAAAACAAATGTGCCTTTGGTTTGCGATATGAGTTCAGATATTTTTTCTAGAACGTTAGATTTTTCTCAATTCGATATGATTTATGCAGGTGCTCAAAAAAATATGGGTCCAGCTGGAGCAACTTTAGTGGTTGTAAAAGAAGAAATCTTAGGAAAAACAGGACGTTACATTCCAAGTATGCTAGATTATGAAAAACATATCAAAGCAGAAAGTATGTACAATACGCCGCCAGTATTCCCAATTTATGCATCATTACTGACATTACAATGGTTGAAAAATTTAGGTGGAATTGCAGCAATTGAAAAAATCAACGAGCAAAAAGCACAATTATTATATACTGAAATCGACAGAAATCCGTTATTTAAAGGAACTGCTGTTACAGAAGACAGAAGTAATATGAATGCAACATTTGTATTAACTGATGAATCTTTAACGGAAAAATTTGATACGATGTGGAAAGCTGCAGGAATTTCTGGATTAACTGGACATCGTTCTGTTGGTGGATATCGCGCTTCTATGTACAACGCACTTCCATTAGAAAGTGTGGAAGCATTAGTGAATGTGATGAAAGAATTAGAAGTGAGTACACAAATCTTAACTCAATAAATATACAATTTTACAATATACAATTAGCATGAAAGTATTAGCAAACGACGGAATATCAAAAACAGGAATCAAAACATTAGAAAAAGCAGGTTTTGAAGTTCTTACTACAAAAGTAGCGCAAGAACAAGTTGCCAATTATATCAATACGCACGATATTAAAGTCATTTTGGTAAGAAGTGCAACAAAAGTCAAACAAGACATTATTGATGCCTGTCCAGGAATTAAAATCATTGGTCGTGGTGGCGTTGGAATGGATAATATTGATGTGGATTATGCACGTTCAAAAGGAATTCACGTAATTAATACGCCAGCTTCTTCATCTGAAAGTGTGGCCGAATTGGTTTTCGCACATTTATTTACAGGAATTCGTTTCTTACATGATGCCAATAGAAATATGCCTTTAGAAGGTGATACGAATTTCAATGGTTTGAAAAAAGCATACGCGGAAGGATTAGAACTTCGTGGAAAAACATTAGGAATTATTGGTTTCGGACGTATTGGTCAAGCTGTGGCGAAAATGGCTTTAGGTTTAGGTATGAAAGTGATTGCTGCCGATAAATATGTAAATGATGCAGTAATTCGTGTGGAATTTTACAACGGACAGTTTATCAATGTTGATATGATTACTGAACCATTAGAAGACTTATTAAAACATTCAGATTTTATTACGATTCACGTTCCTGCACAAGATGGATATGTATTAGATAGAGCGGAATTTGATGTCATGAAAAATGATGTTGGAATTGTAAACTGTGCGCGTGGTGGTGTTATTAATGAAGTCGCATTGGTTGAAGCTTTAGATGCTGAAAAAGTATTATTTGCTGGTTTAGATGTTTTTGAAAACGAACCAACTCCAGAAATTCAAATATTAATGCACCCAAAAATTTCGTTGACTCCACATATTGGTGCGGCAACGTTAGAAGCGCAAGATAGAATTGGAACTGAACTAGCCGAACAAATTATTAGCTTATTAAAGAATAAATAATTTTTATTACCTTTATTAAAACTAAAAAATTATAAAACTATGTTTGAACAATTAACAGAATTAGTAAAGCAATATGGTGGCGATGCGGTTGTTAACAATCCAGCTGTACCAAACGAACATAATGAAGCTGTAATGGAAGAAGCCAATGGTTCTATTCTTTCAGGTTTAAAAGATATGGTAGCTAGCGGAAATGTTGGCGATTTAGCGGGAATGTTATCTGGGAAAACACCAATTGACATGAATAATCCAGTGGTTGCAGAATTAGCAGGAAAAGTAACTGGTAATTTAGGTGATAAATTCGGATTATCTCCTGATGCTGCAGGTAGTGTTGCGGGCGGATTAATTCCTCAAGTTTTGAGCGGATTGGTAAATAAAGCGCAAGATCCAAATCAACCAGGATTTAATGTTCAAGATATTATTGCTTCTATTTCTAATGGTCAAGGTGGTGGATTAATGGACATGGTTAACAAATATGGCGGACAGTTTGGTTTAGACCAAGATGGTGACGGACAAGTTGGAATGAGCGATGCCGTAGCAGCAGTTTCTAAAAAATCTGGCGGTTTAGGCGGATTGTTAGGAAAACTTTTTGGAAAGTAAAATTTATTTAAAATCAATATAAATTAGTCTCGATTTTTCGGGACTTTTTTTTATCTTTATACTTTCAATAGAATCACAATGAAAAAGTTACTATTTCTTGTTTTTATTGCTTCTTTTTTCTTGTTTTCTTGCAACTCAAATAAAAATTTTAGTACAGAAAATACAGAGAAACTAAAAAGTGATACTATTCATATTTCAAATCCCGATTTAGAATATGATGTGATTATTATTGATGTAGGTTTCTCCTCTTGGTTTAATTCATATGCGAGACCAAAAGGCTATTATTCTCAATCTTATTTAGAAGCTAGAAATAGAGTTTGGGTTATGGAATGGAATAGTCGCGTTAGAAACCCAATGAGATATGGAAATATGTACGACATACCAATTGATTATGATAATACAACAAATTATGGATATAATGTAAATTATATGATTTACAATTACTTAGTCTATTTTCAAATCACAAATAAACAACAATTAGGAGGTTTTACCGCACGAATATAATTTATGAACAAACTTAAACAACGCTGGAACATCACAAGTAATTTTCAGCTATTTATCATATTATTAGTTTTTGCTATAACGGGTTCTACTTCGGCGTTAATTGCAAAACCCATATTAGCTTTTATTGGTATCACCAAAGACAGTGTGAGTTTATGGCTGTATTATCCGCTTTATATCATTATAATTTTACCTTTTTATAAAATATTACTTTTATTGTTTGGAACTCTTGCCGGACAACATACTTTCTTTTGGAATTTCATTAAAAAAATGTTGGATAGAATGGGTTTAGGATTTATTCATAGAATTTTTGAAAAGTAAACCAATTTTCATCTTTTTATTCCCAATTATACAACTAATTTCTTCGTAAAAAATCGTACTTTTGCAAAAATCTACTTAGTTGTATGCAAGACACGGAAAATTCTATTGAAATTATTGGGGCTCGTACTCATAATTTAAAAAATATTGATGTTACTATTCCTCGTGAAAAACTAGTTGTAATTACTGGTTTATCAGGTTCTGGGAAGTCATCATTAGCGTTTGATACTATTTATGCTGAAGGTCAGCGTCGATATATCGAAACATTTTCTGCGTATGCGCGTCAGTTTTTAGGTGGTTTAGAACGACCTGATGTTGATAAAATTGATGGATTGTCTCCAGTTATTGCCATCGAGCAAAAAACAACCAATAAAAGTCCACGTTCTACGGTTGGAACAATTACTGAAATTTACGATTTTCTTCGATTATTATTTGCTCGTGCAGCTGATGCATACAGTTACAATACGGGTGAAAAAATGGTTTCTTATTCTGATGACCAAATTAAAGATTTAATCCACGAAGAATTCGATGGTAAAAGAATCAATATTTTAGCACCAGTAATTCGTTCACGTAAAGGACATTACAGAGAATTATTTGAACAAATTGCCAAACAAGGTTTTTTAAAAGTTCGTGTGAACGGAACAATAAAAGATTTAGAATACGGCATGAAAGTGGATCGTTATAAAACGCACGATATTGAAATTGTTATCGATAGAGTTGCTGTAAAACAAGACGAAGACACGGATAAAAGATTAACCGAAAGCATCAAAGTGGCTATGCATCATGGTGACGATATTTTGATGGTTATCGAACAAGATACGCAAGAAGTTCGCTTTTATAGTCGAAGCTTAATGTGTCCAACTTCTGGAATTTCGTATCCAAATCCAGAACCCAATAATTTCTCCTTCAATTCACCAAAAGGTGCTTGCCCAAACTGTAACGGTTTAGGAGTTGTAAATGAAATCAATCTTCAAAAAATTATTCCAAATCCGAAAGCATCTATAAAATCTGGTGGTTTTGCACCTTTGGGCGAATATAAAAACACTTGGATTTTCAAGCAATTAGAATTTATTGGTGAAAAATATGGTTTCAAAATCACAGATAATATAGAAACAATTCCGGCGGAAGCCATGGATATGATTTTATATGGTGGAAACGAGAAATTTTCAGTGGTTTCTAAAGTCATGGGAATTACGAAAGATTATAAAATCGATTTCGAAGGAATTTCAAATTTCATTAAAAATCAGTTTGAAGAATCGGAATCGGCAAGTATCAAACGTTGGGCAAAAGAATTTATGGACGAAAACGAATGTTCTGAATGTCAGGGAACGCGTTTACGTAAAGAGGTTTTATATTTTAAAATCAACGGAAAAAGTATTGGCGATTTAGTTCACATGGATATTGTGGAATTAAAACAATGGTTTTCTGATTTACCTGAACACTTATCGGACAAACAAGTTGCTATTTCACACGAAATTCTTAAAGAAATCACAGCTCGAATTAATTTCTTACTAGATGTTGGTTTAGATTATTTATGTTTGAATAGAAGTTCGAAAACACTTTCTGGTGGTGAAGCACAACGTATTCGTTTGGCTACACAAATTGGTTCGCAATTAGTTGGAGTTTTGTATATTTTGGATGAACCAAGTATCGGATTGCATCAACGTGATAACGAAAGATTAATCAAATCATTAGAAAGCTTACGCGATATTGGAAATTCGGTTTTAGTTGTTGAACATGATAAAGATATGATTGTTCGTGCCGATCACGTAATTGATATCGGTCCGAAAGCAGGAAAATATGGTGGACAAATTATTAGTCAAGGAACACCAGCCGAATTATTGAAAGAAAATACCATTACTGCTCAATATTTGAATGGTAAAATGGAAATTGAAGTTCCGAAAACGCGTAGAGAAGGAAACGGAAAGTTTTTAAAACTAACGGGTGCGACAGGAAATAATCTAAAAAATGTTACGATTGAAATTCCTTTAGGTCAACTGATTTGTGTTTCTGGAGTTTCTGGAAGTGGAAAATCGACGTTAATTAATGAAACGCTCTACCCTATTTTAAATGCTCACTTTTATAATGCAGTTAAAAAACCAGCTCCTTATAAAAAAATTGAAGGTTTAGAACATGTAGATAAAGTTATTGATATTGACCAAAGTCCGATTGGAAGAACACCACGAAGCAATCCAGCTACGTATACCGATGTTTTTTCGGAAATAAGAAGTTTATTTACGATGACATCTGAAGCGCAAATTCGTGGTTATAAACCAGGTCGTTTTAGTTTTAATGTAAAAGGCGGACGTTGTGAAACTTGTGAAGGTTCTGGTGTAAGAACCATTGAAATGAGTTTTTTACCAGATGTTTATGTAGAATGTGAAAGTTGTCAAGGAAAACGTTTTAATAGAGAAACTTTAGAAATTCGTTTTAAAGGAAAATCGATTTCAGATATTTTGAATATGACGGTTGATGAAGCGGTTGATTTCTTTGAAATGATTCCGAAAATTTATCGAAAAGTAAAAACAATTCAAGATGTTGGTTTAGGATATATTACGTTAGGACAACAAAGTACAACGCTTTCTGGTGGTGAAGCACAACGTATCAAATTAGCAGGAGAATTATCTAAAAAAGACACTGGAAATACGTTTTATATTTTAGATGAACCAACAACTGGTCTGCATTTCGAAGACATTCGTATTTTAATGGATGTGATTAATAAATTGGTGGATAAAGGAAATACGGTTTTAATTATTGAACACAATTTAGACGTAATTAAACTAGCTGATTATATTATAGATATTGGTTTAGAAGGCGGAAAAGGCGGCGGAGAAGTTTTATGTAAAGGAACACCAGAAGAAATCGTAAAAAATAAAAAAAGTTATACGGCTCAGTTTTTGAAAAAAGAATTGGCATAAAATATTGAAATGAAAAGAACTATTGCAATACTTACACTTATTTTAATAATTACTTCGTGTAAAACAAAAAAAGTTATAGTAACAACTCAATCTATATATTTTACAGATTCAATTTATAGTAAGTCATTATCGGAATATAGAAAACATAATATTTACTTACCAAAAGGTTTTGATTCGAAAAAAAACTATCCAATTATTTACAAAACAGATGGTATTAATATTGATGAAAGAAGATTTTATAAAAAAACTCTCGATTCATTAATAAACAATAAAATTATACATCCAATAATTTTAGTAGAAAGCTATTGTAATACAAAAATTGCAGACAGCACTAGTACAACTTTTGGTGATGGAAGAAAAGCATATTTGCAATATAGAAATTTTGAATATGTAGATAATGATTCCGGTACACAAAATCTAAAGCATTTATCGAATAGGTTTAAAAACCATATGTCATATTTTAAAGATGAATTCATAATAAGCATAGAAAAACAATTCAATCTAAACAAATCTAAAAATGATAGATATTTTTATGGCGTTTCAAATGGTGCCGGATTTGGGATGGAATTATTAAATAGAAATACGGAGTTAATTGGAACTTATTTATGTTTTTCA
This sequence comes from Bacteroidota bacterium, assembly GCA_040385445.1. Taxonomy (GTDB): domain Bacteria; phylum Bacteroidota; class Bacteroidia; order Flavobacteriales; family Flavobacteriaceae; genus Flavobacterium. Next base: position 34,681 of record JAZKHI010000142.1, read on the forward strand.
ACATTTGGTGGCGGAATTCAAACCAATACTTGGAAAAAAGATATAAAATACCCAAATCTTTATATGATTTACGGAAGTAAAGAACCTGATTTTCTTAAAGAAGAAAGTCAAATTATGAAAAAAGTCTATCAAGATTCCAATTCTTCTGCTGATATCAGATCATTTGAAGGTGGACATGATCATATCAAATGGGAAGAAGAATTAATTAAATTATTGACAAAATTATTTTCTGTAAATAATAAATAACTATCTTAGCAATCTAATTACTTCACACTACAACACTGCTAATTTTAAATTTTTAATTAAATTAGAACGAACTATTATGTCAGCAGATCAATATCAAAATGATGATGAAAGAATCCAAGATAAGTTAAAACAAAAAACTTGGAACGAGGTTAGAGCAAACGATTCTTGGGCTATTTTTAAAATTATGTCAGAATTCGTAAATGGATATGAAAGCATGGGACGAATTGGTCCTTGTGTATCTATTTTTGGTTCAGCAAGAACAAAACCAGAAGACAAATACTATTTATTAGCAGAAAAAATTGCCTATAAAATTTCTAAAGCCGGTTACGGAGTAATTACTGGTGGTGGACCTGGAATTATGGAAGCTGGTAACAAAGGAGCACACCATGGTGGCGGAACTTCTGTAGGTTTAAATATTGAATTACCATTCGAACAACATTACAATCCATATATCGACAGAGATAAAAACTTAAATTTTGATTACTTTTTTGTTAGAAAAGTAATGTTTGTAAAATATTCTCAAGGATTTGTAGTTATGCCAGGTGGTTTCGGAACTTTAGACGAAATGTTTGAAGCGATTACATTAATTCAAACTAAAAAAATTGCCAAATTTCCTATTATTTTAGTAGGAACTGAATTTTGGACAGGCTTAATGGATTGGGTAAAAGCGGTTATGATTGATAAATTTAAAAATGCTTCACCAGAAGATTTAAATTTATTTAAAATTGTAGACAACGAAGATGAAGTGGTTGATGTTCTAGATACTTTTTACAAAAAGTACGAATTGTCTCCGAATTTCTAATTCTAGATTTAGATATAAAAAAATCCCATCTTAACAGGTGGGATTTTTTTGTTATTATAATTCTAGTTTGTCAGGTTGAGCGGAGTCGAAACTCTTTATCCTTCGACTCCGCTCAGGAAGACACAAATGGATTAATTTATTTTATAAGAAACACCAGCATTAAAATTCATAAACTTCCCAAAAGCAAAAGCACTGAGAATATTAAATTTTCTTAAACTATAATTAACGGCAATTTCACCGATATAATTCGTTTTTCTTTTTTGAATAGAGTCTAACAACTGATTAATAATGTACTGAGCTGGAATTAAGTTTTCAATTTCACCTTTTTCACCACTTACTACATAATTGAAATCACTTGTGTTTACTATAAAACTTCCTAAAATTTCAAATCTCTTAATTTCTTTTGAAACTGATAATTGATAATGATAGGTGTCTACAATTCCATTTAAATTATTAATTCCTAAATTTCCGTAAGCGGTATTAACATCTAAAAAATCAAAACTAATATCTTCATTAGAATAAAATGACATCGCAGAAAGATGAATTTTTTTACTTTCTAATTTAGGAAAATATTGACTCAAGTTATGTTTCAATCCAAAACCATACACTTTATAATATCCTCTTTTTAAATTGGTTTTAGTTGAAAATCTTCCAATTACTTCTGTACCACTTGGTAACGCAAAAGAAAGATCTAAATACGGATACGTAATCACTTCCTGATTGACACCTTTTGGCGTTTTCAATCGAACTTGTTCGCCATCTAAATCGCCAACTAAATAAAACGTATCATCATTTCCTAGAGCAGTTGGCACCTCAGCAGAAGTAGCTGTTCCTTCCAATTGTAGAAATTTAAAATCGGAATTGTTAATGGCAAAACTTCTATCCGAATTAGGTACTACAAACATATTACCATGAATACCGATATTAATTTCCCAATCTTTTTTCTTTTTTGCTGAATTCATCCAAGCTGAAGAAGCTTGATAGACGGCTCCGTCTGTTGCAGGAATTAGATACTGCTTTGAATACAAAAGGGCATCTCCTAAGAGATACCCTATTTGTTCAAGTTGTACTGGAGTTTGAGCTTTCATTGAATTAGAAAATCCAAAAAATAATGCACAAATTACAAAACTATACTTCATATACTATACGTCAATTTTAGCGTAAGCTGCGTTTTTCTCGATAAATTCTCTACGTGGTGGTACTTCATCACCCATTAACATTGAGAAAACTCTATCTGCTTCACCTAAATTATCAATAGTTACTTGACGGAATGTTCTGAATTCAGGATTCATTGTAGTTTCCCACAATTGTTCTGCGTTCATCTCTCCAAGACCTTTATAACGTTGAATACTTGTGCTTCCTCCCATTTCCATAGAAATTCTATCTCGTTGGTCATCGTTCCAAGCATATTGTTTTTTATTTCCTTTTTTAACTTGGTATAAAGGTGGTGCTGCGATATAAACGTGTCCACCTTCAATTAATTCTTTCATATATCTAAAGAAGAATGTAAGAATTAGCGTAGAAATGTGAGAACCATCGACATCGGCATCACACATAATAATTACTTTATGGT
>JAZKHI010000143.1:0-4711 GCA_040385445.1 Bacteroidota bacterium
TTGAAATTGCCTCATACGCAAAAAAAGTAGCAGATATGTTAGGAACAACAGTAACTGCTGTTTCAATTAACGCTACAGAAAATGCAGCTTTATCTGCTTACGGAGTAAGTAAAGTTTTAAAAGTAAATAATGATAAATTAACTTCATTTAGTGCAAAAGCTTACGCAGATGTAATTAAACAAGCGGCTGAAAAAGAAGGTGCTAAAGTAGTAATTGTTGCTTCAACTACAGATAGTTTACACATTGCACCATTAGTAGCTGTAAACTTAAATGCAGGTTTTGCTTCTAATGTTATCGAAGCGCCAATTAGTGTTGCTCCATTTCAAGTAAAAAGAAATGCTTTCTCAAACAAAGCATTCAACATATCAGAAATTGCTACAGACGTAAAAGTTTTAGGAATTTCTAAAAACTCATTCGGATTAGTTGAAAACGCTACTTCATTAACAGAAGAAGATTTTTCACCAGCTTTATCTGATGCAGATTTTGGTGTAAAAGTTACTAATTCAGAAAAAACTACAGGAAAAGTTACTATTGCTGATGCTGAAATCGTTGTTTCTGCTGGTCGTGGAATGAAAGGTCCAGAAAATTGGGGAATGATTGAAGAATTAGCTTCAGTACTTGGTGCTGCAACAGCTTGTTCTAAACCAGTTTCAGATATCGGATGGAGACCACACGCAGAACACGTTGGGCAAACAGGAAAACCAGTTGCGGCAAATTTATATATTGCTGTAGGTATTTCTGGAGCTATTCAACATATTGCAGGAATCAACTCATCTAAAGTAAAAGTAGTTATCAATACAGATGCTGAAGCGCCTTTCTTTAAAGTTGCTGATTATGGTGTAGTTGGTGATGCTTTTGATATTGTTCCTAAATTGATTGAAAAATTAAAAGCTTTTAAAGCGGCAAACGCATAATTTTTTATATATTGTGCCTCCTAAAAAAGGCTATCTAAATACGATAGAAATATCTAATTTAGATAGCCTTTTATTTTATAGAAAATATTTTTATAGTACATTTGAATAAAGTTTAAGTACAAAATGAGTTTAGTAAAATTAACCATTAAAGGGATATCTTATAGTCAAACACAAAATGGAGCGTATGCTTTAATTTTGAATGAAGTGGATGGAGATAGAAAATTGCCAATTGTTATAGGTGCATTCGAAGCGCAGTCAATTGCTATTGCCCTAGAAAAAGAGATAAAACCGCCTCGCCCTTTAACACACGATTTATTTAAAACCTTCGCTGATAAGTTTGATATTGTGGTAAAACAAGTAATCATTCATAAATTAGTTGACGGTGTTTTTTATTCGAGTATCATTTGCGAAAGAGAAGGTATTGAAGAAATTATTGATGCCAGAACTTCAGATGCTATTGCTTTAGCCTTACGATTTAACGCGCCAATTTTCACGTATAAGAACATCTTAGATAAAGCAGGTGTTTTTTTAAATTTGAATTCTCCAGAAGGAAATCCAGAAGATTCAAGTAATGAAGGTGTATTGTCTGAACCAGAAACTTTTGGTGATGAAGATGAAAAATCAGGGAATATTTATGCAAATAGTAGTTTAGAAGAATTACATACTTTATTAGACGAAGCAATTCAGAATGAAGATTACGAAAAAGCAGCTATCATAAAAGAAGAAATAGATAAAAAAGAAAGTTAACTACAATAAGTCAAACACGCAACCAACAACTAAAACTTGACTAATTAAAAGCTAATCAAATTATGAACATTAAACTAAAATTAACAATTGTAAGTTTTTTACAATTATTTGTTTGGGGTGCGTGGCTAACAACTCTTGCGAGTTATGGATTTGGATTTAAACAATGGACTAGTACTGAATTCGGAATTGTTTTTATGACTTTAGGATTGGGGTCTATCTTTATGCCTCCAATTTCTGGAATTATCGCAGATAAATATTTAAACCTTGAAAAATTATATGGGATTCACCATATTTTATATGCCATAGTTCTACTTTTTTTACCTACAATTGATAGCCCATCAACTTTCTTTTGGGTTTTATTGATCGGAATGATGTTTTATATGCCAACTTTATCGTTGTCAAATTCTCTTTCATATGCGGTTCTGAAAAAATTCAATTTTAATGTTATTAAAGATTACCCACCAATTCGTGTTTGGGGAACAATTGGTTTCATTGTAGCGATGTGGTGTACGAATATATTTAGTAATGTAAATCCACCTTTTTCTTTCGGAATCGGAGTTGGAAAAGCAATTGCTTCTATTACTGGTATGCCGGTAGAATGTAATCAATTTTATATTGCTTCATTCTTTGCATTTGCATTAGGAATTTTTTCATTCACTTTGCCAAAAATCGAACCAATTAAAGATAAAACTGTTAATAAAACATTATCACAAATTTTTGGTTTAGATGCTTTTAAATTGTTCAAACAATCTAAAATGGCTATGTTTTTTGTATTTAGTATGTTCTTAGGTGCAGCTTTGCAATTAACCAATATGTATGGCGAAACCTATATTCACGATTTTGGAAATATACCAAAATACGCAGATACATTTGTGGTAAAATCGGCAAATATTGTGTTGTCAATTTCTCAAATTTCTGAAACCATATTTATTTTAGCGATACCGTTTTTCTTGAGAAGATATGGTATCAAAAAAGTAATGCTTTTCAGTTTAATTGCTTGGGTTTTCCGTTTCGGATTCTTCGCTTATGGTGATCCAATTGGAAGTTTATGGATGATTATTATGTCTAATATCGTTTACGGATTAGCATTTGATTTCTTCAATATTTCAGGTTCACTTTTCGTAGAAACAACAACCGATTCTAAAATTCGTTCATCCGCACAAGGTTTATTTATGATGATGACTAATGGTTTTGGAGCAATAATTGGAAGTTTAGGAAGTGGGTATTTAATTGATAAATTTTTTACTTTTAAATTTAATACAGAAGAAAGTTTATTAAAACATCTTGCGACAGATTCGAACAATGAAGTCTATAAGGGAATAACTAAAGACATAACTATTACTGATGGTGTTTTTGATAAAGATGTTTTTTTAAAAGACTGGCATAACATTTGGCTAACTTTTGCTATTTATGCATTAATTATAACTGTCGCTTTTGCTGTTTTATTCAAACACAAACATAATCCAAAAGACGTAGAATCTTTTACACATTAAAAAATGAAACAATACCACGATTTAGTAAAACACGTAATTGAAAACGGAACTCAAAAAGGAGACCGTACAGGAACTGGAACCATTAGTGTTTTTGGTTACCAAATGCGTTTCGATTTAAGTGAAGGTTTTCCAATGGTAACTACCAAGAAACTACATTTAAAGTCGATTATTCACGAATTGTTGTGGTTTCTAAAAGGAGAAACAAATATTGCCTATTTACAAGAAAATGGGGTAAAAATTTGGGATGCTTGGGCAGATGAAAATGGGAATTTAGGTCCAGTTTATGGTCACCAATGGAGAAATTGGAACAGCGAAGAAATTGATCAAATTACTGAATTAATCGAAACATTAAAAACCAATCCAAATAGCCGTAGGATGTTAATTTCGGCTTGGAATCCTTCAGTTTTACCAGATACAACAGTTTCGTTTTCTGAAAATGTTGCGAATGGAAAAGCGGCTTTGCCACCCTGTCACGCGTTTTTTCAGTTTTATGTTTCTGATGGAAAATTATCTTGTCAATTGTACCAACGAAGCGCCGATATTTTCTTAGGTGTACCATTTAATATTGCTTCTTATGCTTTATTTACGATGATGGTTGCTCAAGTTTGCGGATTAGAAGCAGGTGAATTTATTCATACTTTTGGTGACGCACATATTTACAACAATCATATTGAACAAGTCAATTTACAATTGAGCAGAGAGCCAAGAAAATTACCAATAATGAAGTTGAACCCGAATGTGACCAATATTTTTGATTTCACTTTTGACGATTTCACTTTAGAAGGTTATGAACCACACGAACACATTAAAGGAGCCGTTTCGGTTTAAAATATTTCCATGCTCACACTAATCGCAGCCACATCAACGAACAATGCTTTAGGCAAAGACAACCAATTGGTTTGGCATTTGCCTGACGATTTTAAACGCTTTAAAAGTTTAACTTCGGGGCATTATATCATTATGGGAAGAAAAACATTTGAAAGTTTTCCTAAACCTTTACCAAACAGAACACACGTTATTATCACGCGTCAAAAAAACTATGAAGCGCCAGAAGGTTGTATTATAGTACCAAGTTTAGAAAAAGCGATTGAAGTTTGTCCAAAAAATGATGAGGTTTTTATTATTGGTGGTGGCGAAATTTACAAACAATCTATTGATATTGCTGATAAAGTAGAACTAACTCGCGTACATACAACAGTTGAAGCCGATACTTTTTTTCCAGAAATCAATCCTGAAAAATGGGAAGTCGTTTTCGAAGAACATCATGAAAAAGATGAAAAACATGCTTTCGATTTTACTTTTATAACTTATGTGAGAGCCAATTAAATTTGAAATTCATAATCTAAAACTTATAATTTTGAATTACTTTTGTAGTACAAATTAACAATCATGTCTGAAACCATAAAACCATACGAAGATTCCGAAAAAGGCAAAAAAGAGCAAGTCGCTCAAATGTTTGATAATATTTCGGAAAATTATGACGGATTAAATAAAGTAATTTCATTAGGAACGGATGCAAATTGGAAAAAGAAGATTTTACAAATGGTAAAACTTCAA
>JAZKHI010000144.1:0-9202 GCA_040385445.1 Bacteroidota bacterium
ATCGCCTTTTTTATTAACTACAACTTAACATATGTTTCGTAACATTTGTGCGAAATTTGTGTCAAATTCTGAAATAAATTGTAATGAAAAAAATCAGCTTTCTTTTCCTCCTATTCACCTTATTTATAACTTCAGGTTTTTCTCAAGAAAAAGTCACTTTAAGCGGAATTGTAAAAGATCAAAAATCTAATGAAACCTTAATTGGAGTTACAATTACTTTTGAAAATAGCACAACTACTCGAACTTCACTTACCAATGAATACGGATTTTACTCAATTTCTTTACCAAAAGGCGAATACACCATTCAAATTAATTCTTTAAGTTATGCAGGATTTACTGAAACAATACTTCTAGATTCTAACACAAAAAAAGATTTCATTTTAACTGAAAAAACAAATGAAATTGAGCAAGTTGTAGTTGTTGGAAATTCGAAAAAGTTACAAATTGACAAACCAGAAATGAGTATCAATAAGTTAACCATTGCACAAATAAAAGCCATGCCAGCCATTTTAGGAGAAGTAGATGTGATAAAATCTATCTTAACTTTACCAGGTGTAACTAATGCTGGCGAAGGACAATCAGGTTTTAATGTTCGTGGTGGCGCTGCCGATCAAAATTTAATTTTATTAGACGAAGCTACTATTTATAATTCATCCCATTTATTTGGATTTTTCTCGGTTTTTAATGCCGATGCGATTAAAGATTTAAAATTATACAAAGGCGGAATTCCAGCACGATTTGGAGGAAGAGTTGCTTCTGTTTTAGATATTTATCAAAAAGAAGGAAATAGTAAAAAGTTCGGAATGACAGGCGGAATTGGATTAATTTCGAGTCGAATTTTAGCCGAAGGTCCAATCGTAAAAGACAAAGGTTCGTTTTTAGTTGCTGGAAGAAGTAGTTATGCGCATTTATTTTTAAAGTTATCGGACAATGAAAACACCGCTTATTTTTATGATTTAAACACTAAAATCAATTACAAACTTAACCAAAACAACAATCTGTTTTTATCAGGATATTTTGGTAGAGATGTTTTTAGCTTAAACAAACAATTCATAAATACCTATGGAAATTCGGTTTTAAATGTACGTTGGAATCACTTATTCAACAGCAAATTATTCTCAAATGCTTCGTTCATTTATAGCGATTATTATTACGGACTAACTCTAGATTTCATCGGTTTCAACTGGGAAAGTGGTATTAAAAACTATAATTTCAAATACGATTTCAAACATTATTTATCAGATAATTTCAAATTGTTTTATGGTGCGAATGCCATTTATTACAACTTCAATCCAGGAAGAATTGAACCAATTGATTCGGAATCCGGAATTAATGAACGCCAATTAGCCAAAAAACACGCTTTCGAACCAGCATTCTATATCGATGCAGAACAAAAATTAACCGAGAAACTTTCTGTTAATTACGGATTGAGATACAGTATGTTTTATCGTTTAGGAGAAGAAACTGTAAATATTTATGTTAACAATCAAGCCGTGACTTACGATGCAGATTTAGGAATCTATGAAAAAGCAACTCCTATTGATACCAAACATTATGGTAAAAATGAAACCATTGCTAGCTTTGACAATTTAGAACCACGAGTTGCGGTTGCTTACACCATAAACGACAAGCAATCGGTGAAAGCGAGTTATAACAGAATGAGTCAGTATTTGCATTTAATTTCTAATACCCAATCGCCAACACCATTAGATATTTGGACACCAAGTGATAACTTTTTAAAACCTCAAATTTTAGATCAATTTGCTGTTGGGTATTTTAAAAACATCAAAAATGGCGATTTTACTCTGGAAGTCGAATCGTTTTACAAAACCGTAAAGAACAGATTAGATTATATTGATGGCGCCGATTTAATTGCAAACGAAGCCATTGAACAAGTTTTACTTTCAGGAAAAACTCGCGCTTACGGATTAGAAGTCATGGTAAAGAAAAACGTGGGTAAACTTTCGGGTTGGATTTCTTACACACTTTCTCGCTCAGAACAACTAACTGAAGGAAGAACTCCAATTGAGACTGGAATAAACAACGGAGATTGGTATAAAACAGGCTGGGACAAAACACATAATATTTATGTAACTGGAAGTTATAAACTGAATCAAAAATGGAGTTTTGGAAGTATTTTTACCTATCAAACAGGACAACCCGTAACTTTCCCAACAGCGCAATATCAATATCAAGGTATAAATGTTCCCGTTTATGGAAATAGAAATGAAGATAATTTACCCGCTTATCATCGTATTGATGTTTCAGCCACATTAAATCCGACCAAAAACAAAGGCAGAAAATGGCAAGGCGAATGGGTTTTCTCTGTCTATAATTTATACGGACGAAAAAATGCTGCTTCAATCAACTTCAGACAAAACCAAGACAGTGGATTAAACGAAGCAGTAAAACTTTCCATTTTCGGAATCGTACCAAGTGTTACCTATAATTTTAAATTTTAAAACGATGAAGACAATTATAAAATATTTCCTTTTAGTCATTAGTTTTGCTTTCATCAGCTGCGAAGATGTTGTAGATGTTGATTTAAATAAAAGCGAACCAAAACTAGTCATTGACGCTTCCATTAAATGGGAAAAAGGAACATCTGGAAACGAACAAGTTATTCGCTTAACAACAACTGGTGATTATTTCAACAATACCGTTCCTGTTGCAAATGGAGCTATTGTAACCATTACAGATTCTAGTAATACGATTTTTAATTTTATTGAAGATGGCATAACAGGAAACTACAAATGTGCAAATTTCAATCCCGTTTTAAATGGAGTTTATACACTTTCAGTAACATATAACGGACAAACTTATAGTTCTACAGATAAATTATATCCCGTTCCAACGATTACCACAATTGAACAAGATTTAAACGGAATTACAGGTAACGAAATAGAATTAAAATTCAATTTTCAAGATAATGGAGCCGAAGAGAATTATTATTTAGAAGAATATAAAGTCCCGTTTAGACCTTTTCCTCTTTTAGGGGTTTTTGATGACGAATTCACCAACGGAAATGAAATGTTTTCTTTAATTATTGATGAAGATTTAGCAACTGGACAAAACATCAATTTTACTTTACATGGAATTTCAGAGCGATATCATAATTACATGAACATTTTAATTGGTATTTCTGGCGGATTAAGTAATGGTCCTTTCAGTACGCCACCAGCAACGGTAAAAGGAAACATTATCAATCAAACTAACACTTCAGATTATCCTTTAGGATATTTCAGATTATCGGAAGTAGATGTGAGAAATTACACTATTCAATAGCAAAATCAATTTCAATTATTTTAAACACAGATTTAAGAAATTTTAAAAATTATTATAATTTCTTAAATCTGTGTTTCTTTTTTACCGTCAAATTCAAAAAATCGATAAAAAACAATAACTTTGGGATTATTATAAATTTCGAACATCGAACAAAAAAAACTTGAAACCTAAAACCTGAAACAAAAAAAATGTCATCACACCATATTGTTCGCGACGATCAAGAACCAGCATTAATTATTGCAAATGGTTTAGAATGCGATAACGAATTATTAGGGCAACTTTTAGAATGGTCGCCATTAGTAATTGTGTTAGATTCTGCCATTGAACGTGTGATAGAATTAGGGATAAAGGTCGATGTTTTATTAGGTGATTTTGATAGGAATTTCGATGCACAATATTATAAAGAGAATCATTATCCAATTGAAATTGTTCATACACCAAATCAAGATAAAACTGATTTAGAAAAAGCGTTTGATTTTCTAATAGAAAAAGGTCACAAAGCCGCAAATGTTGTTTGGGCTACAGGCAAACGTGCCGATCATACTTTAAACAACTTATCGGTTTTAGCAACCTATAGAAATCAATTAAAAATTGTTTTATTCGACGATTATTCCAAAGTATTTTTATTACCGAATTCGTACAAAAAATGGTATCCAAAAAATTCTATTATTTCTTTAATTCCTTTAGGAAAAGTAGACGGAATTACAACAGAAAACTTATTTTATCCTTTAAATAATGGAAGTTTAGAATTAGGTTACAGAACCGGAAGCAGCAATCATGTTACTGAAGACGGCATCGTAACCATAACACACGAAAAAGGAAATTTATTACTAATTGAAAGTTTTGAATAAAACAAAATGCGATTTCAATTTGAAATCGCATTTTTACTGTTATAAATTATGTTTTTTATGCAATAAATTGCATTTTATTCAACGCGATAAATCGCGTTGCTACAATAATTGTTCTTTATAAATTGCAAAATTTGCCTTGTCCTTTTCCGTTAATTCTGGTTCTTTAATTTTAACTTTCTGTAATTCTTCCCATATAATTTTTGCTACTAAATACCGAGCCATATCTTTATCATCAGCAGGAATAATATACCATGGCGCTATATCACTCGAACTTTTATTCAAAATTTCTTCATAATACTTCATATAATCATCCCAAAGTGCTCTTTCTTTTAAATCGCCAGAAGAAAATTTCCATTGATCTTCCTTATTTTCTAAACGCTTCAATAATCTTTTCTTTTGTTCATCTTTACTCATATAAAAGAAAAACTTCATCACAATTGTTCCGTTTTGCGAAATGTGTTTCTCAAAATTATTAATCTGTTCAAATCTATTTTCCCAAAATTGTGGTTTAATATCTTCCACTTTTTCAATTCCTGGTAAATTTTCATTCAAAATATATTCTGGATGCACTCGAGTAACCAATAAATTCTCATAATGTGTTCTATTGAAAACGGCAAACTTTCCTTTTTCGGGCAATGCCAAATAATGACGCCATAAATAATCGTGTTCTAATTCGGTGCTATTTGGCGTTTTAAAACTATGCACCACTACTCCACGCGGATTAAATTCTTTAAAAACTTCACGAATCAAACTATCTTTTCCACTCGTATCCATGCCTTGTAAACCAATTAAAACACCATATCGGTTATGTGCATACAGTATGTCTTGCCATTTACTCAGCTTGTTACGAAGATTATCTAATTCGTCTTCTTTTTTATCATCATCCCAAAAACTATCCAATTCCGTTTTATAATCAGATAATTTTATAGGTTTTGTAACTTTATAATCTTCTAGTCTGAAATTTTCCATATTTTTACGTCTTAATTTATACTAATTTTATTCCCCTCTTTTAGAGGGGTGGCCGAAGGTCGGGGTGTATTCCAAAACATAAATATATGCAAAATTTTCAATTAACTGAGTTCTGTCACATTAAAGGAATTGGTTCTGCTTCTGGTTTAATTTATTATCAAGATGTATTGTTTGTGATTTCAGACAACAGCACATTTTTATATCAATATGTAATTGATAAAGATATTGTTCTTAAATTCCCTTTAGTTGAAAATCCACAAGAAAATATTGCGAAAGAAAACAAATTCGATTTAGAAGCTATTACCAATTATGGCAATCAAATATTCATTTTTGGTTCGGGTTCTACTTCAAAACGAAATACCATGTTTTCTGTAAACTTGGAAAACGACACCTTACATAAAAATGACTTATCGCATTTGTATCAAATTTTAAGAAATTTAGCTTCACTAAAAGAAGACGAATTAAATATTGAAGGTGCTATTTGTATCAATAAAACGATGTTACTTTTCCAAAGAGGAAATGGTGCAAATAACAAAAATGGAATTTTTATCGTACCTGATAATCCAGAACAACCACAAGGTTTTGTGGCCATAAAACTTCCTGAAATTTCAAATATAGAAACCACTTTTACAGATGCTATTTTAGTGGATGATTCTATTTATTTTTTAGCTGCAGCCGAAGATACTGTTTCAACCTATGAAGATGGCGAAGTTTTAGGTTCAATTATCGGAAAAATGAATGCAGAAACTTTCGAAATTATCGAAACGCAAATTATTTCCATCTCACAAAAATTTGAAGGAATTACGTTGTATCAAAACAATGAAACCGAAATTACTTTTTTACTTTGTGAAGATAATGATAGCGAAGTTTTAGAATCAAAAATTTACAAAGCTAATTTTAAAAAATAATTCGTAACATTTTATAAGAAAAAACTACATATAGCTAAACTATAACTATATGATTAAACATTTTCTTACCCTCGAATGGAGAGCATTTATTCGGTCAGCCTCTTTTAAAACCAATTTGGCTTTTAAAATTCTCATTGCATTCATATTTTTATGCTTTGCTGGAATTTATTTGTTAGCTGGATTTGGAATATTCTATGGATTAAAAGAATCTAATTTAGAGCCTTTGGAAACGGTAAATAAATTCATGATTTACTATGTATTGGCTGATATGATGTTTCGTTATTTTTTTCAAAAAATTCCAACATTAACCATTCGTCCGTTATTGGTTTTACCCATTACAAAAAACACCATAGTTCATTTCTCTTTAGGAAAAACAGTATTATCCTTTTTTAATATTACGCACGCTTTCTTTTTTATTCCATTCAGTATAATTTTACTATCAAATGGTTATGATGCATTAGGTGTGATTACTTGGCATTTAGGGATTTTAGCTATTATTTTATTTATCAATTTCTTAAATATTTTAGTCAACAATAAAGATGTTTTTTTCGGAATTGCTGCAACAATTGTAGTGGGTTTAATTGCTTCTCAATACTATAAACTATTCGATATTACTGTTTACACACAACCTTTCTTTCAAGGTTTGTACGAACATATTTGGATGGTTACACTTCCAATTATTGCATTAATTGTTACGTATTATTTCACCTTCAATTTCTTCAAAAAAGATTTAACTTTAGATGAAAGATTACATATTAAAAAAGATTTAGCTTCATCGCAAAACCTAAATTGGTTAAATCAATTTGGAACTTTAGGAACGTTCTTAAAAAACGACATCAAATTATTACTTAGAAATAAACGAGCAAAAACAACTTTATACATGAGTTTCTTTTTCTTGTTTTATGGTTTATTATTTTTCACACAAGACATTTATAAAGGTGGCGTAATGCAAGCTTTTGCTGCCGTTTTTGTAACTGGAGGATTCCTAATTAATTTTGGTCAGTTTGTACCAAGTTGGGACAGTTCGTATTACCAATTGATGATGTCGCAAAACATTTCGTACAAAGAATATTTAAATTCTAAATGGTGGTTAATGGTGATTGGAACGGCTGTTAGTATGGTTGTTGCCTCATTTTACATTTATTTTGGTTGGGACGTTTACATGACCATTTTAGCAGTTGGAATTTACAATATTGGCTTCAATTCCTTTTTAGTGTTATTTACTGGCGCTTACACGAGAACCGCTATTGATTTAGAATCAGCTAAAGGTGCTTTTGGTGATAAAAAATCATTTAGTGCTAAAACCTTACTATTTTCATTACCGCAAATGATTATGCCAATTTTATTATTTGGTATCGGAATGTTACTAGATAACACCAATATCGGAATTGCATTAATTGCTTGTTTTGGGATTTTAGGATTGCTTTTCAAATCGAAAATATTTTTTCAAATTGAAAAAATATTTAAGAAAGAGAAGTACAAAACCATTGCGGCTTACAAACAAAAAAATTAATTTAAATACCATAAATTATCATGATACAAGTAAATAATCTTACCAAAAAATATAACAATACCACCGTTTTAAACATACAAGGATTAGAAATTCCAAAAGGACAAAGTTTTGGTTTAGTGGGAAATAATGGCGCTGGAAAAACAACCTTTTTCAGTTTATTATTAGATTTAATTGAACCAAGCACTGGAGCAATTATCAACCATGAAGTACAAGTGAACACAAGTGAAGGTTGGAAAAGTTTTACTGGTGCTTTTTTAGATGAAAGTTTCTTAATTGGTTATTTAACAGCTGAAGAATATTTTTATTTTATTGGCGAATTACGTAACCAAAACAAAGCAGATATTGATGCTTTATTAAAAAGATATGAAGAATTTTTTAATGACGAAATTCTAAATACTAAAAAATATTTACGCGATTTATCGAAAGGAAACATGAAAAAAGTTGGAATTATTGCCACTTTAATTGGAAATCCAGAAGTGGTTATTTTAGATGAACCGTTTGCCAATTTAGATCCAACAACGGTAAACCGATTAAAAAAAATCGTAAAAGAATTAGCCGAAAACCCAGATGTTACGGTTTTAATTTCTAGTCACGATTTACAACACACTGTTGAAGTTTGTAACCGAATTGTTGCTTTAAACAAAGGCGAAGTGGTAAAAGACATCAACACATCTGAAGAAACTTTAAAAGAATTAGAAGCCTTTTTCGCAGTCTAACCATTTAAAATTTTATACTTTTATAATCGTAAGTTTAACCGCTTGCGATTTTTTTTGAAAATAATTTAAAGTCGTCCCAACCATTTGATTAAAAATCGCATCTATATAAGAAAGCAAGTGCAATTTCAAAAAATCAATAACAATGTCAAAAATTAAAAAGGGAATAACATTTATTATTTTAGTGATTACAATTTTTGTTTCTGGTATTTCATGTTCTACAAAAGTAATAACTGGAAAATACAGAACAAACTTCAATACTTATGGAATGTTTAGTAAATCATTAACTTTAGATTGTAATGGGATTGCAACCATGAATTTTCAAGGTGATATGCAAAACAATAATTCTTATGGTACTTGGAAAAAAGACAAAGATACTTTAGTAATATTTTTTGATTCATTGTTAAACAAAAACAATAGATATAAAGGTGAGATTAAGTTTTTAATTAAAAGAAATAGACTTGAAAATATGCCATATCCAAAATCTCTATATAGGGAATTTGTAAAAGATTATAAAACAAACAAAATGGATTTAAAAGAATTTCCTAGCTATAAAAAATTAAATCAAACGCCAAAAGATTGGAAAGGAAAAATGGGAAATCAATACTTTAAAAAAATTGAAAAAACAGATTGTGCAAAATAATTTTAATGTCATCCCAACCTTTTGATTAAAAATGGCATCTATATAATAAAGACAAACTAATAAACATTGAACAACGAATTTTGAAATTGCCCTTCGACTCCGCTCAGGGTGACATTGAAATTGTCATTGAAAATAAAAATATGATTGATATACAACTCATACAAGCCTGTAAAAAACAGCAACGCGATGCACAACGGCAAGTGTACGAATTGCTCGCACGCAAACTATACTATACGTGTTCGCGCTATTTGAAAAAAGAAGAAGAAATTGAAGAAGCTATGGCCGATGCTTTTTACATCATTTTCACCAAAATTGACCAA
>JAZKHI010000145.1:0-4522 GCA_040385445.1 Bacteroidota bacterium
CTAACTTTCCATTAAATAATTTTATTTTTCGACTTGGACGTAATCCTACAAATTTCAAAGCTTCCAAATTCGCAGTGATAAACCAAGCACTTGTTCCTGGATAATTCTGTTTCATTGTATCTCCAATTTCCCTGTAAAAACGTTCCATTTCAATATTCAAACGTTCTCCGTAAGGTGGATTGAAAACGATATGTAACGGACCTTCCACATCTTTCTCCGATTGAAAGAAATCTGCTTGTTTAATCGTAACGTAATCGTCTAAATTTGCGTTTTTGATATTGTCTTTTGCTTTTTCCACCGCACTTGGCGCTTTATCGCAACCAGTAATCGTATAATGAAACTCTCGAGTTTTCTTCAATAACGATTCTAAAACCTTATCAAATAATTCCGAATCCCAATCTGGCCATCTTTCGAAAGCAAATTCTTTCCTGTTGATATTCGCTGGAATATTACAAGCAATCATTGCCGCTTCAGCCACAATCGTTCCACTTCCACACATTGGATCTAGAAAATGTGCATTTCCATCCCAACCCGACATAATTAACATTCCGGCAGCTAAAACTTCATTAATTGGCGCAATATTCGTCGCCGTTTTATAACCACGTTGGTGTAATGAAACACCTGAGGTATCTAACGAAAGCGTACAAAAATCTCTATCAATATGAATGTGAATACGTAAATCTGGAAAGTCTTTATCAATACTTGGACGTTCGCCAGTATTCGTTTTAAACTGATCTACAATCGCATCTTTTACTTTCTGCGCCACAAACTGACTGTGCGTAAACTGCTCTGAATACAAAGTCGTTTCCACAACAAACGTTTGTTGCACTTTTAAATAATCTGACCAATCAATTTTTTGAATCCCATCATATAAAGTTTGCTCGTTATAAGCCTTAAACGTATGAATGGGTTTTAGAATTTTTAAAGCCGTACGTAAAGCCAAGTTTGCCTTGTACATAAAACCTTTATCACCTTGAAAACTAACACTTCTAGTTCCTTTTACCACATTTTGTGCTCCTAATTGGAACAATTCTTTTTCCAGAATTTCTTCAAAACCAAAAAAAGTTTTGGCAACCATTTTAAAATTTTCCATAGACCTCTTTCCCTCAGAGAGAATTTAATTAATAATTATTTGCAAAAATACATTAAATTTGTTGATTCATAATTTCCAAACAGATAAATGTCAGATTCTACAGCAAAAAATTCAGAAAATTGGTTCAGTACTTGGTTCGATACACCTTATTATCACATTTTGTATAAAAACAGAAACGATGAGGAAGCACAAGGTTTTATGGATAATATTACACATTATCTAAATATGCCTGAAAATGGAACTATTTTAGATTTAGCTTGCGGAAAAGGAAGACATTCTATCTATTTAAACAAATTGGGTTATCAGGTAACTGGAGTCGATTTATCTGAAAACAGCATCGCAATTGCTAAGGAATCTTCAAATGAAACTTTACAGTTCAAAACGCACGATATGCGTCAACCGATGAACGAAACTTTTGATGCGGTTTTTAATTTATTTACGAGTTTTGGATATTTTGATACTCATGAAGACAATATTAAAACCTTAAAAGCGATTAAAGAAAGTATCAACGAATATGGTTTTGGAGTTATCGATTTTTTCAATGCCGATTTTATTATTGAAAATTTAGTAGCTGAAGAAACAAAGGAAATTGACGGAATTACGTTTAATATAAAACGTTCAGTTGAAAACAAGAAAATCATCAAAGAAATTCGATTTGAAGACAAAGGAGAATCTTTTTTCTTTACAGAAAAAGTTTCCGCTTTCACTTTAGCAGATTTTGAAGAAATGATGGAAGAAGCAGGCATTTATTTATTAGAAATTTTTGGCGATTACAAGTTGAGAAAATTCTACAAGTCACAATCAGAACGTTTAATTTTGTTATTTAAATAATGAACTACACTATTTATCTTTTTCCTTTATTATCTGTTATTTTAGGATATATTTTCGCCATATTTTTTTCGCCAAAAAGCAAGAAAAACTTAAAATTGCTATTAGCCTTTAGTGGTGCATTTTTATTATCATTGACCGTAATGCATTTACTTCCAGAAGTATATCATAACGAAGAAATTATAGTTGAACCTGGACACGAAGGCCATTTTCATTCTAAAATTGGAATATTTATTATGATTGGAATTGTGTTTCAAATCATATTAGAATATTTTTCAAAAGGTGCAGAACACGGACACGTTCACGGACATAGTAAAATTTCGCATATTCCGTGGTTGTTGTTTTTTAGTTTGTGTTTACACGCACTTTTAGAAGGTTTACCAATTAGTAAAAATCCATCTTTAGCTTATGGAATAGCAATTCATCACTTTCCAATTGCTATTATTTTAACCACATTTTTCAAAAACGCCCAATTGAATTCCAAAGCGATTTTGTTTTTCATGATTACCTTTGCTTTTATGACGCCAATCGGAACATTCTTAGCCGATAATTTGAGTTTTATTACGAATTATTATTCGCAGTTATCTGGAATCGTAATTGGTATTTTATTTCACATTTCTTCTACTATCATTTTTGAAAGTAGTGAAGGTCATAAATTCAATTTAGCCAAATTAGTAGTGATTGCTTTAGGAATTGTATTGGCGAGTTTTATGTAGATCTTATCGAAATAACCTCTTCACTAATTCAATATCAAAAGATTTTTCAGTTATTGAATAGAAATGTTTTGTTTGCCAAAGTTGTGTTTTTTTAGCTTGTTTGCTTGTCGGAATATCCCAAGGCGGATACACTCTAAACCCTCTTTTTCCAGAAGTGTTGTTATTGCTAATTATTCCTTTTTCTAAAAGAACTGATTTCGGAAAAACAAATTGACCTAAATTTTCACTACTTTTTGAAGTGATTATAATGAAGTCTAAATTATCTGAATAATCGAATGGCGTAGTTATTCCTTTATCATTTCTTTTCCAAATTGTTACAAACTGACCAATTTTAGTTGGTGTAATTTTTGAAAGTCGGTGTATAATTTGAAACGAATTTATTTGGAATGAACAAGCTTGATATTCCTCACTTTCTGAATCATGAACAAGATTAGAGAATTCAAAATTGCATGTATCATAAACCAATTCTTTTATTTGATGAAGTTGATAATCTTTCATTATTTATTCTTTTCTTCAATCCAACGACTCATAAATTCCGTACTTCGCATCGTATGAAATTGCAGCATTTGTCCAATAAAATTACTATTTCTGTGTAATTCTAAATTTCTTTGAAGATTCTCTAAAACATCTAAAAATTCAGACTTATAAGTTGAAAACATAAACTTTTGTTTAATAATTTCATAACCATTAGTAACTGCTTGTTCCCAAATTTCTTGATTAGAATACAATTCAACTGCTTTGGTTATAAAATCATCATAATCGTAAGTAACAAAACCATTCCAAGGCAAGTTATCCTGCATAGCTTCTGCTCCAATTGGAGTCGTAACAGATGGCGTTCCATATTCCATACCTTCCAATAATTTCCCTTTAATTCCAGCTCCAAAACGAATTGGCGCCAGTAAAACTCTAGCAGAACGAATCACTTCTTCCGCACTTTCAGCTCTACCATGAATAAAAAATCGTTCTTTTGGATTATGCAATTGATACACTTTCTGAGTGGGATAGGCTCCATAAATATTCAATTTTGCATTTGGAAGCAAGTCTTTTAATTTAGGCCAAATCTCATTTTTCAATACTAAAACCGAATCCCAATTTGGTTCGTGATAAAAGTTTCCAATAAAAACGAAATCCTGTTTATTCTCAAAATTTGGTTGTTCTTTAGTTAAGTCATCAATCCAAATCGGTAAATAAAACAAAATACTTGCTGGAACTTGAAATACGGTTTGCAGTAAATTCATTTCATAATCTGAAACCATAAGCGACAAATCACATCTAAAAATAGCAGCAATTTCACGTTTAGCCACATCGGAATTATAATTTAAACTCTCACTATTTTTCTTAACTGCTTCATGTCGGGCTTGACGCAAACCATGTAAATCCTCCGTGTCTAATATTTTAATCGCATTTGGCAACACATTTGAAACGCGCCAACCAAATTGTTCTTCCGCCATAAAACGGTCAAATAACACCGTATTTGGATTAATTTGAAGCAATAATTCATCAAAACCTGAATCATTAAGTTGAATCGCATGTTGCGTAATTCCTAAATTGGCTAAATCAAAAGAAAACTCACTTTCTGAAGCAATAGACGCATATTCCACAATATACTTTTCCGATTGAAAAAAACGAATCAACTGCAACATTCTACTTCCCGCTGCAGAAGAATTAGGTTCCACCCAAACCGAACTAATGATTAAAATTTTATTCATAGTCCAAATATACGAAGTTTTCTTTTCTGGGCGTTCCCCTTCAGGTCGTGTGTTGCGCTATATCTTTTATTTTGTTGCAGGAGACTCATCTTGAAGTAGTTAAACACCGAAGCAACAAAACAAAAGGATGCCGCTTCACCCACTAACGCATTGGTTTTCATAAGATCTAAATTGCT
>JAZKHI010000146.1:0-19224 GCA_040385445.1 Bacteroidota bacterium
CGTAAATCAAAAAATTATTTTCCCCATTCACTCGGATTACTGTTCCAAGATTGTAATGCTTCTAATTCAACTTCCGAAACATATTGCTTTTCAACTGCTTTCTCAATTAAGTTTTCGTAATTACTTAACGTATAAACATCAATTTTTGCTTCAGCAATCTTTTCTACAGAAATTGGAAAACCATACGTAAAAATAGCCGCCATACCTTTTACATTAGCGCCTTCATTACGTAAAGCTTCTACTGCCATCAAACTACTTCCACCAGTTGAAATTAAATCTTCTACGACAATTACAGTCTGACCTTTTTGTAAAAAACCTTCCACCTGATTTTGTCTTCCATGCTTTTTTGCTTCTGGTCGAACATACACAAAAGGCAATCCCATAGCTTCTGCTACCAAGATTCCAATACCAATTGCGCCTGTTGCAACACCTGCAATGACGTCTGGACGACCAAATTTGTCTTCAATTTGCTTAACAAATTCATCTCTAATATAATTTCTAACCGCTGGAAACGAAAGCGTTATGCGGTTATCACAATAAATTGGACTTTTCCAGCCAGAAGCCCAAGTAAAAGGATTTTTAGAATTCAATTTAATTGCGTTTATTTGTAAAAGCAATTCGGCTGTTTGTTGTGCTGTGTTGTTGTTAAATATCATATTGCAAATGTATAAAGTTTTTGTAAACGAGAAACCACTTTTTTTGACAAATACGTTTGAAAAGGAAACAAATTTCAAAATTTATTTGTTAGAGACAGTAAATATTCCAAAAGTAATCTCAGAATTATTTTTGAATAAAATACAAAGTGCCTACTTATATCACTCAGATGAAAAGTTAATTATGAAGACTTTGAAATCTAAGATTCCTGTGGCAAAAGCTGGTGGCGGATTGGTATTTAACGCCAATGGAGAAGTCTTGTTTATTTTCAGAAACGGAAAATGGGATTTACCAAAAGGTGGTATTGAAAAAGACGAAACAATCGAAAATGCAGCAATGCGTGAAGTAGAAGAGGAGACCGGAGTTTCAGGATTGAAAATTACAGATAAATTACAAAAAACCTATCATATTTTTAAACGTAACGGAAGTTTCAAATTAAAAATTACGTATTGGTTTAAAATGGAAACGAATTACACAGGGCCAACTTGTCCGCAAGAAAAAGAAGGAATTTCTAAAGCCGTTTGGCTAAAACCCTCAGAAATTGAAGCTGCGCTGGGCAATTCCTACGAAAATATTAAGTTGTTGTTTGAACACGTTACAGTTTAATCACCATTAACATCTCATTTACAAATTAATCGAAATTAATAATCTACATTTGTTCAAAATTTTGCAAATAAGCGAACTCTAGATGAAGAAAATAGGTTTTAAATATTTCTTTCTGCTTTTTATTTCTGTATTGAGCTGTTTTGGTGTATACACTAAATCAATTCAAAACACAGGCAAAATTTTCTCGCATTATGTGGTTCATCATACTGAAATTAATTCAGCAAGAAAACAACATCTTTCTCAAAGTTCATTAGCGAATGAAATTGAATATGAAAATGCTGAAATTAGCGAATCTGAAATTGATGAAACTGAATTTTCAGGCAAAAAATTTCTAAATAATTTCCGATTTTCTGATACTTACTTAAGTACGAATCTTCAAGAAAATCAAATTTCCGTAATTAAAAATGGTTTAAAATCATGTAATTACAAAGAATACTTAGCATTCACAAACCCTTTAAATATTCAATTCTGCGTGTATAGAATTTGATTATCTGTTTTTTTTATTAAGCTTTCAATAGATTATTTATCAATCTGTTGAACACATTTTTATTTCTCAAAAAACATTTAATTAAATTTTATAAATAATAGTTATGGCTAAAAGAATTTTTATGCTATTAAGCTTGGGTAGCGTTCTATTGCTAGCAAGTTGTGGTCACAAAGAAGAACATAAAGAAGAAAAAACGGCGTTTTTAGCAACAAATCCAATCATAAAAGATACAGTTGTTACAAAAGATTACGTATCTCAAATACAATCATTTCGTCATATTGAATTAAGAGCCTTGGAAAAAGGATATCTTCAAAAAATATATGTAGATGAAGGACAATTTGTAAAACAAGGACAAATTTTGTTTCAAATTATGCCAAATCTGTATCAAGCAGAAATGCAAAGAGCAAAAGCAGAAGCCAATTTCGTTAGAATTGAATATCTAAATACTAAAAAATTGGCTGAAAGTAATGTAGTTGCTCCAAACGAATTATTAATGGCAAAAGCGAAATTAGATAAGGCTAATGCCGAATTATCTCTAGCAAACGTACATTTAAAATTCACAGAAATCAGAGCGCCATTTGATGGATTTATCGATCGTTTTCAAGTGAAATTGGGAAGTTTAGTTAATGAAGGTGATTTGTTGACAAACCTTTCTGATAACAGTAAAATGTGGGTGTATTATAATGTTCCTGAAGCGGAATATTTAGATTTTAAAGAAACTCAGAAAAAAGGAATTCATACGCCTGTGAATCTTTTAATGGCGAATAATAAATATTTCGAATTTCCTGGAATCGTTGAAACTATTGAAGCCGACTTCAATAACGAAACAGGTAATATTTCTTTCAGAGCAACATTCCCAAACCCAAAAGCACTTTTACGTCACGGTGAAACGGGTAATATTCACATTACTTTACCATACAAAAATGCGATGCTTATTCCTCAAAAAGCAACTTTCGAGGTTTTGGATAAAAAATATGTGTATGTAATTGACAAAAACAATGAAATCAAATCGAGAGAGATTGTCATTGCTGCCGAATTACAACATCTTTTCATTGTAAAATCAGGTTTAAAAGAAACAGACAAAATACTTTTAGAAGGACTTCGTCTTGTTAAAGAGAACGAAAAAGTGGAAATCAAGTTAGAAAAACCTGAATCTGTTTTATCTCATTTAGAACTTTACGCTGAATAATCGAAATCATTTAAAAAGAAAAAACATGTTTAGTAAATTTATACATAGACCCGTTTTTGCGATAGTAATTTCGATTGTTATTGTTTTTATGGGAGTCTTGTCAATATTCAAATTGCCAACGTCGCAGTTTCCGGATATTGCACCAACAACGGTAAATATTTTTATCGCTTATCCAGGTTCTAGTGCAGATGTATTGGTAAAATCGACACTTATTACTTTGGAAAACTCAATTAATGGAGTTCAAGGAATGCGTTATATGGCTACAGATGCCACTAGTGCTGGAGAAGCAACACTTAGAATTATTTTTGAACCAGGAACCGATCCGAATCAAGCGGTTATTAGAGTAAAAACTAGGGTCGACCAAGTTATGCCTCTTTTACCAGAATTGGTTCAACGAGAAGGAGTTGTAATTACGCCAATTCAGCCAAGTATGTTGATGTATGTCAACTTATATTCGAAAGATAAAAGTATGGATGAAAAATTCCTATACAATTATGCGAATGTAAAAATGCTTCCAGAAATCAATCGTATCAATGGAGTGGCGAGATCACAAATTTTAGGAAGTAGAACGTATGCGATGCGTGTTTGGTTAAATCCAGAACGTATGAGAGCTTACAATATTTCTACGGATGAAGTAATGAATGCTTTAAAAGAACAAAGTATTGTTGGACGTCCCGGACGTTTAGGACAAAGTTCTGGAATTAAAGCACAATCTTTAGAATACGTTTTAACCTACAAAGGAAGATTTAGCGAACCAGAAGAATATGAAAATGTGATTATTCGTGCCAATTCAAACGGTGAAAATATCAAATTAAAAGATATCGGACGCGCAGAATTAGGAAGTGAATTCTTTGATATTTATTCAAATTTAGATGGTCATCCTTCAGCTTCAATCGTACTAAAACAAAATTATGGAAGTAATGCGAATGAAGTAATTGAGCAAGTAAAAGCGAAATTAGAGGAAATGAAAGAAACCTTTCCTCCAGGTTTAGATTATAAAATTAGTTATGACGTTTCTAAATTTTTAGATGCTTCTATAGATCAAGTTATTGATACACTTAGAGATGCTTTCCTACTGGTAGCTTTAGTCGTATTTATTTTCCTTGGCGATTGGCGTTCCACCTTAATTCCAATCTTAGCCGTTCCGGTTTCCTTAATTGGAGCCTTTTTTGTCATACAATTTTTCGGAATCACAATCAATTTAGTAACCCTTTTTGCCCTGGTGTTAGCTATCGGAATTGTTGTCGACGACGCGATTGTCGTCGTCGAGGCAGTTCATGCCAAATTTGAAGAATTCCCAGAAATTTCACCATATAAAGCTGTAAAGTTAGTATTAGGTGAAATTGGTGGAGCAATTATTGCCATAACAGCCGTAATGGTTTCGGTATTTATTCCGATTTCATTTATGTCCGGACCAGTCGGAACTTTCTACCGTCAGTTCTCAATTACTATGGCAAGTTCTATTGTAATTTCTGCAATTATCGCATTAACGTTAACACCTGTTTTATGTGCCATGATGTTGAAAAATCATCACGCTCAAGGACATCATAAGAAACAAAATATACTTACTAAATCTTTAGATAAATTTAACCAAGTATTTGATCGTCTTACAGGAAAATATGTAACCTTATTAAAATCAATCGTGAGTAGAAGATGGTTAACCTTCTTTATTTTAATTGCTTTCTGTGCGGGAACATTTTTAGTAAACCAATTTCTTCCTTCTGGATTTATTCCTAGTGAAGATCAAGGAACAATTTATGCCATTATTCAAACGCCTCCAGGTTCAACATTAGAAACTACAAATGAAGTATCACAACGACTTCAAAAAGTTTGTGAAAAAGTAGATGGTATAGAATCAGTATCTTCTTTAGCTGGTTACGAAATCATGACTGAAGGTCGTGGTTCTAATGCAGGAACGTGTTTGATTAACCTTAAACCTTGGGATGATAGAGAACATAAAGTAACCGAGATTATGGAAGAATTAGAAGAAAAATCTAAAGATCTGGGTGCAAAAATTGAATTCTTTGAACCACCAGCAATTCCTGGATTTGGTTCTTCTGGAGGATTTTCAATGCGTTTGTTAGATAAAAGTACTACTGTTGATTATAAAGATTTCGATAAAATCAACAAAAACTTTATGGAACATCTAGAAAAACGTAAAGAATTGTCTGGTTTGTTTTCTTTCTTCGCAGCTAATTATCCGCAATATGAACTAGAAATTGATAATGAATTGGCGATGCAAAAAGGAGTTTCTATTGGTAAAGCTATGGAAAACCTAGATATTTTGATTGGTAGTACGTACGAACAAGGATTTATCAAGTTTGAACGTTTCTTTAAAGTTTATGTTCAGTCAGATCCTAAATTTAGAAGATTGCCTTCAGATGTTTTAAATCTATACATAAAAAATGATAGAGGAGAAATGGTTCCTTATTCTGCCTTTATGAAATTAGTAAAAACGCAAGGTCCGAATGAGATTACACGTTTTAACATGTACAACTCTGCAGCTATTCAAGGACTTCCTGCAAAAGGTTATACTACGGCTGAAGCGATTGAAGCTGTTCGTGAAGTGGCTAAAGAAACGTTGCCAAGAGGTTATGATATTGCTTGGGAAGGACTTTCGTACGATGAAGCGAACAGAGGAAATGAATCTATTTATATCTTTTTAATTGTATTGGTATTCGTTTATTTCGTTTTAGCTGCTCAATATGAAAGTTTCATTATTCCGTTATCAGTTGTATTATCATTACCTGTAGGAGTTTTTGGTTCGTTCTTATTATTACAATTAATGGGATTACAAAATGATATTTATGCCCAAATTGGACTAATCATGCTAGTTGGATTACTCGGTAAAAATGCAGTATTAATTGTGGAATTTGCCGTCCAGAAAAACCAAGAAGGTTTATCCATTTTAGATGCCGCAATTGAAGGTGCGAAAGTACGTTTCCGACCAATTTTAATGACGTCATTTGCTTTCATTGCTGGATTAATTCCGTTGATGTTGGCATCTGGAGCAGGAGCAATTGGTAATAGAACACTTGGTTCAGCAGCTTTAGGCGGAATGCTTTTCGGAACTGTTTTCGGAGTAATTATTGTTCCTGGTTTATATTACATTTTTGGAACATTAGCTAATGGAAGAAAATTAATTAAAGACCAAGAGTTTAACCCATTATCAGAAGATTTCAGTTATTATGATAAAAAATCAGAAAAAAGAAAAAATGAAAAGAAATAATATAAAAATTCTTGTAGTTAGCTGTTTGCTTTTAATCTTGAATTCTTGTGGTATTCCAAAAACTACAATTCAAGAGAACAAAGTTGCATTGCCATCAAATTATGCTGATAATTTGAAGACAGAAAACAGTTCTGGTAAAGTAAAATGGAAAGACTTTTTTGACGATCCGTATTTGCAAAAATTAATCGATTCTACATTAGTCAATAATAAAGAGTTGAATATTTTAATGCAAAAAGTAAATATGGCACAAAATGAAATTCAAGCTAGGAAAGGGGAATACCTTCCTAGTGTTGGATTCGGAGCTGGTGCTGATGTTGATAAAGTTGGCGAATTCACTCGTAATGGTGCAGTAGAAAAAAACCTGAATATTCATGAAGATGAAAAATTTCCAGAACCATTAACCAATTATAAATTCGGATTATATAGCAGTTGGGAATTAGACGTTTGGAAAAAACTTCGTAATTCTAAAAAAGCAGCTGTGATGGAATACATGGCGACTCAAGAAGGGAAAAACTATTTGGTTACCAATTTAGTGGCTGAAGTAGCGAATTCTTATTACGAATTAATTGCCTTAGATTCTCAATTGAAAAATTTAGAGCAGAATATTGAAATTCAGAAAAATGCTTTGAAAACGGTTCAATTATTGAAAGAATCTGCAAGAACAACTCAATTAGCTGTAAAACGTTTTGAAGCAGAAGTGCAGAAAAATCAAAGCGAAATTTACAATCTAAAGCAGGAAATTGTAGAATCAGAGAATAAAATTAATTTTTTAGTGGGTCATACACCACAAACTATTTTAAGAAATTCGGATAATTTTATCAGTTTACAACCAAAAGTGGTGAATATGGGTTTACCATCTGAATTATTGGAAAACAGACCAGATATCAAGCAAGCACAATTAGAATTAGAAGCGGCGAAGTTGAATGTTAAAGTCGCAAAAGCTAATTTTTATCCGCAGTTTGGATTAAAAGCAGGACTAGGTTATGAAGCTTTCAATCCGAAATTTCTATTGAATACGCCACAATCTTTGTTGTATTCTGTGGTTGGAGATGCATTCATGCCATTGGTGAATAGAAATGCGATTAAAGCAACTTATAAAACGGCGACTGCAAAGCAAATTCAATCTGTTTATGAATATGAACAAACGGTTTTAAAAGCATATACTGAAGTGGTAAACCAATTGTCAAAAATTGATAATTTAGAAAATTCATTTAAGTTAAAAAACCAACAAGTAACTGCGTTAAATGAATCGATAGAAATTGCCAATCAATTGTTCCTTTCTGCAAGAGCAGATTATATGGAAGTTTTACTAACGCAACGTGATGCTTTAGAAGCAAAAACAGCATTAATAGAAACTCGAAAAAATCAAATGCTAACTGTAATTAATTTATACAAAGCACTTGGTGGTGGGTGGAATTAATTAAATTTATTTGAGTAAATTTAAACTAAAAAGTCATCTTTTCAGATGACTTTTTTTTGTTTTATGCGATTCTAATTAATTCTAAAAACAGGATACTGCAAATACACTTTTTCAAAGTATTTTGAATGTTTGTACACCCAATTTAATTGATCTCCGCCGTTTTCAGCAAAAGCTTTATCGGTTTGTTTTTTGGTTTCGAATTCTTGCTTTAAAGCTGGATTTTCTGCTAAAATTTGTGTCGCCACATCTTCAAAAACATAAGCAGAATACCCTTCTTTTTGTTGTAAAATCGTATCGAAAAAATTCCAATTAAAAAAGCTATCAACAGCTTCAGGTTCTAAGGTTTCCAATAAATATTTCACCCCTAATTGATTAGTTGTAATTTTATAATCGCCAGATCTAAATTCCAATTTTTCTACACTTTTTGAAACAGTTGTATTATAATGTCCGTAATGACCTTCGTAGGCATTTTTAGAAGTTTGATAGTTTTCTATTTTATAAATCTCAACTTCTATGGTTTCATTTTGAGTGATTTGTGTCATTTCAATATTATTCAATTTCAATAACTCAATAATTTCCCATTGACTTTGTGGCACAATATAATACTTCGGAATATTCACAAATTTTGTTGGTTTATAATTTCCATAGAATGGAATTTTCTTAGTAAAAGGCTTACTTCTGTCGTAATACAATCTGTCTTTTCCTGAAATAGCGCTTGGTTTATAACTGCCTTCAAAACCTTTGAAATCCATGTAAGAAACTTTTGTAGAATCAATTGTCCAGCTTAATGGATATTGATTTCCAGTTTTAAAACTTTCTAAATTGTCTTTTCTTAGTTGTTTGATTTTTTCCCAATTCGCATCCGTATAATTAATTGCGGTTACCATAAATTCATACGTCGCTTTCACGCGATCTTTATACGGTTTTAACATATGCGTTTCCGGAACAAATCCTAACGTATTAAATAGAGTAGTGTAACCCGTTGCATAACGCGGTGTATCAGTAAATTGTTCGTAACCTAAATCAGGTTTCGCACCGTGAATATTGACATAAGGAACCACATCAATTTTCTTTTTCTGCATGTCTTTTACCATTTCTGGATACATTTCATTTTTGAAAAAGTTGCCTAATTTTTCACCTAATCGCTCGTGTTGTGTGGCAATACAAGTAAAAGTATATTGATAGTCTGCACCATTTGAAACGTGATTATCTAAAAAAACATCTGGATTTACAGCATGAAAAATCTCTTGAAAGCTTCTTGAATTTTTTGTGTCCGATTTTATGAAATCTCTATTCAAATCGTAATTTCTACCATTTCCTCTAAATCCATAAGCTTCTGGTCCGTTTTGATTGGCTCTTGAAAAAGAATTTCGATTCAACATTCCATCAATATTATAAACTGGAATAGCAACAACCATAGTGTTTCTTGGAACTTTTATTTTAGCATTGGCCAAATCTCGCATTAACATCATGGTAGCATCAATTCCGTCTGGTTCACCTGGATGAATTCCGTTGTTGACTAATAAAATAGCCTTATTCTGATTGAAGGTAAAGTTTTTATTTTCTGAAAAGACTATAATGTGCAGAGGTTTTCCACTATCGGTTAAACCCATTGTTTTCATTTCTATTGTAGAAGAATTCGAATCTAATAATTGATAAAATGAAACACATTCTTCATATGTTGTAGATTGATTTTTGTTTCCTTTTTCGTAAGGTGTCAATGGATTATTTTGAGCGTTTACTAATAGTGAAGTAAACATAAATAATAGAATAAAACGCATAGTTGTATATTTGAATTTCAAAAGTAAGGATTAAACTTTGTACTTCCAACTTCGTACTTCCAACTTTAAAAACTACCTTTGCAGCATGAACAAGAATATACATTCCAACAATATACTTTTGAATCTAGGGATCGAAAGTTTAAATAAAATGCAAGTTGCGGCTGAAACATCAATATTAATTGATTCAGACGTAGTATTGCTTTCGCCAACGGGTTCAGGAAAAACCTTAGCTTTCTTATTGCCAATTTTTCAACTTTTAGAAGAAGATAATAATAAAGTGCAATGTATGATTATTGTGCCTTCTCGTGAATTAGGTTTACAAATTGAACAAGTTTGGAAAAAAATGTCGACTACCTTTAAAGTCAATATTTGCTATGGCGGACATTCAATTGAAACAGAAATAAAGAATTTAAGTAATCCTCCAGCAGTTTTAATTGGAACTCCGGGAAGATTAGCCGATCATTTAGAAAGAGAAACGTTTGATCCAAAAAGCATTAAAACGTTAATCTTAGACGAATTTGATAAATCGTTACAATTAGGATTTCATGAAGAAATGCGTTTCATTATTGGAAAATTAACCAATTTAGAAAAACGTGTTTTAGTTTCTGCAACAGATGGAGTAGAAGTTCCAAAATATACAAGAATTGAAAATCCGCACGTTTTAAATTATATCGATAAGAAAAAAACGGAAACTAATTTAGATTTTAAATTGGTGATTTCTAAAGAGAAAGATAAGGTTAATTCATTGTTTCATTTAATCTGTTCATTGAAATCTCAGAATGCTATTATTTTCTGTAATCATCGTGAAGCGGTTGAAAGAATTAGCGATTATTTAAATGATAAAGGAATTTTCTCTGTGTTTTATCATGGTGGATTGGAACAAGAAGAACGTGAACGTGCTTTGATTCAGTTTAGAAATGGAAGTATTTCATATTTAATTACAACCGATTTAGGTGCTCGTGGTTTAGATATTCCAGAAATGAAAAATGTAATTCATTATCATTTACCTTCAAAAGTGGATGAGTTCACACACAGAAATGGTCGTACCGCACGTATGATGGCTTCTGGAACGGCATACATCATCATTCACGAAAGTGAGAAAAAAGTCGATTATATCGATTATGATATGAAGAAAATTGACGTTACAAATTATAGTGTAATTCCGAAACCACCAGAATTTAAAACAATTTACATTAGTGGTGGAAAGAAAAACAAATTGAATAAAATTGATATTGTTGGTTTCTTTTCTCAAAAAGGAAAATTAGAAAAAGGCGATTTAGGTTTAATTGAAGTCAAAGATTTTGTATCGTTTGCTGCAGTTAAATATGCAAAAGTCGCGCCTTTACTTCAAAATATTAAGGACGAAAAAATGAAAGGCAAGAAATATAAAATTGAAGTTGCCAGAGACGTTGTTAAAAATGCATTAGAAGATTAACTAAAATTAAAAAGCCTTTAAGAATTGAAACTCTTAAAGGCTTTTTTTTTAGTTTTATATTTTACATACTACCGAATCTGGTACAAAAGGAGCAGCATCGCCACCATTTCTTAAAACATCACGTACAATACTTGACGAAATATAAGACGTATTTGCTGCGGTTAATAAAAACACCGTTTCTATTTTAGACAAGCGTCTGTTCGTGTGAGCAATTGCTTTTTCGAATTCGAAATCGGCCGGATTTCTCAAACCACGCAAAATAAATTGAGCTTTTTCTTTTTTACATAAATCGATGGTTAAACCAGTATACGTAACTACTCGAACTTTTGGCTCGTCTTTAAAAGCTTCTTCAATAAAACGTTTTCTGTCTTCTAAAGCAAACATATATTTCTTCTCGGCATTTACACCAATAGCGACAATTACTTCATCAAATAAAGAAATTCCGCGTTTAATTATATCGTAATGTCCGTTTGTAATTGGGTCAAACGAACCAGGAAATATTGCTTTTCTCATAATTTATTTTTTAAACTTATAGCTTCGCGCTTCTAACTTCTGGCTTTTAATTTATTTCTTCCAAATTGGTTTTCTTTCCAAAGCCAATTTAATTTCGTTATCTAATAAATCTGAAAAATTTAAATTCGCATAAGCGGCTTGTTGTGGGAAAATACTTTGTGGACTCAAACCTGGATTTGTATTAATTTCTATAAAATGTGGAATATCGTTCATTACAATAAAATCGATACGAGAAAAACCTTGCATTCCTAGCGCTTCATATATTTTAGCCGCTGATTTTTCTACTAATTGAGAAACTTCTGATGATAATCGGGCAGGAGTAACTTCTTCTGATTTTCCTAAATATTTGGCTTCGTAATCGAAAAAATCGTTACCTGAAACAATTTCAGTAATTCCTAAAACTCTAGTAACTCCGTTTAATTTCATCACACCAACAGAAATTTCAGTTCCTTTTAACTGTGATTCAATTAGAATATCTTTGTCTTCAGCAAAAGCAAATTCTAAGGCTTTATCTAATTCTGATAAATCTTTCACCATAGAAACCCCTAAACTACTTCCAGACTGATTTGGTTTCACAAAGAATGGAAAGCCTAAAGTTGCTGCAATTTTTTCTCCATTAATTTCTTGTCCTTTTGATAAATAAATAGAATTCGCTTTCGGAATATCAAATTTTCCTAAAACTGAAAGTGTATCACGTTTGCTAAAAGTTAACGCACTTTGGTAAAATCCACAACCTGTATAAGGTAAATCAATTAATTCCCAGTACGATTGTAAATGTCCGTCTTCTCCTGGAGTTCCGTGAATCGTATTTACAGCAACATCAAATTTAACAGAAGTTCCATTGTTTTCAAATGAAAAATCTGCTCTATTAATTGGCAGTTTTTCGTCGTCCATTTTCACATACCATCCTTCATTTAGGATGTGAACTTCAAAAACTTGATATTTATCTTTGTTTAAGTTGTTTAAAATAAGTTGTCCGCTTCTTAAAGAAATTACAGATTCGTCTGAATATCCGCCCATTACAACTGCTATGTTCATAAAAAAATATTTGTTTCGGTTTTATACAAAATTATCATAAAATGTTTTACTTTTCTTATATTTGCCAAAATATATTTCAATGAGTTTAAGAAAGTTTTTAACCAGTTTTACCTTTTTCAAAAATTTATTTTTTGCATTAGTGATAGTTGTCGTGTTTTTAGTAGCGTTTGTGAAGTTTTTAGACTTCAGTACGAATCACGGCGAAGAAATAACTGTGGCTAATTTATCTAAAATGAAGTTAGAAGTTGCAGAAGAAAAACTAGATGAAGAAGGATTAGAAGTCTTTTTATTAGATACGGTAGAATTTCGTCCAGAATTTCCTCCTTATACAATTGTAGAGCAAGATCCAATTGCAGGTTCTAAAGTAAAAGATGGTCGTAAAATTTACGTAAAATTAAATGCTGGTGGTTATGCTATGGTTACTTTCCCAGATTTAAAAAACAAAACGTTCCGTCAAGCTACAAATGCTTTAAGAGCTTTAGGTTTAGTGGAAGGTGAATTAAAATACGAGGCAAACATAGCAAAAGATATTGTTTTAGGAGTTTCATATAAAGGAAAACCTTTAAAAGCAGGAGATAAGTTGATGAAAAACTCTAAAATTGATTTTGTTTTAGGTGATGGAAAAGATATGTTTAATGACGCAGATTTAGATTCTTTAAATGTTGAAGAACAAAATATAGAAATTGATACTACAAAATAATGCAAGAATTTATAGATGAGAATGAAGAAACGGCTGATGAAGATTTATATGAACACCATCGGTTTGAGATAGCAAAAGGTCAACAAGCCTTACGTATTGATAAATTTTTGATGAATAGCATTGAAAATACTACAAGAAGTAAAATTCAAAAAGCAGCAGATTCGGGAAATATTTTCGTGAACGATGTTGCTGTAAAATCCAATTATAAAGTAAAACCAGACGATGTAATCCGTGTGATGTTAGAACATCCGCCGTATGAACATTTACTAAAAGGTGAAAATATTCCAATTGATATTGTTTATGAAGATGATCAAGTCATCGTAGTAAACAAACCTGCAGGAATGGTTGTGCATCCTGGACATGGAAATTATTCTGGAACTTTAGTGAATGCTTTGGCGTATCATTTTGATAATTTGCCAATGAACAGTAGCGAAAGACCTGGTTTAGTTCACAGAATTGACAAAGATACTTCTGGACTTTTAGTGGTTGCCAAAACAGAAGAAGCGATGTTGCATTTAACAAAACAATTTGCTGCAAAAACTTCGGAACGTGAATATTTTGCAATTGTTTGGGGAAATATTGAAGAAGATGAAGGAACAATTGAAGGAAATATTGATCGTCATCCGATAAACAGAATGCAAATGCACGTTTTTCCAGAAGGCGAACAAGGAAAACCAGCGATTACACATTTTAAAGTATTGGATCGTTTTGGATATGTTACCGTGGTTTCTTGTCAATTGGAAACAGGAAGAACACACCAAATTCGTGTACACATGAAATATATTGGTCACACGCTTTTTAATGATGAGCGTTATGGTGGCGATAAAATTTTAAAAGGAACAACCTTTACGAAATACAAACAATTTATTGATAATTGTTTCAAAACCTTACCAAGACAAGCACTTCACGCGAGAACTTTAGGTTTTGTACATCCAACAACTGGAGAATTTTTACGTTTTACAAGTGAAATTCCAGAAGAAATTACTTCTTGTATTGAAAAATGGAGAAATTATAGTAAAGCTGTTCAGTTTGATGACGAGAATTAGAATTTAAAATATTTAATATAGAAACCCGCAATAGTTATTAATTATTGCGGGTTTTATATTTTTGTCATTTCGACGTAAGGAGAAATCTCATAATCTGAATACTTCATGTGATTTCTCCTTACGTCGAAATGACAAAACAAATCATTATCAGTTTATTCTTTCACCTCAGGAAAATCTCTGTATGCATAATATTGCAAAACTTCTTCAATAGCTAATTGCAAAGCTTTGTTAATGTGTACATAAACGTTTCCTAAACGAAAATCTATTTGAGATAAATTCATATAGTAATCCGTGAAAATTGGCACAGATAAACCGTTATTTATGGCTTCGTTGGTTTTGTTATAGTTTTCGGTTTGTTGTTCTTTAATGATGGAACAAGTAGCCAATCGTAATTGCGCAAATTTATCTTTTGTGGCTCCATAACCAAATAATCGGCAAACTAAACCTCTGTATTTGTATGTATTACAACTTCCGTTATGTAAATCTAAATCGGAAATTGGATTATAATTATAACAAATAGGGTTGGAGTGGTTGTTTAATTTTTCGAGAACATTTTCTGCTTCGCCAATTTTAAACAAATGAAATGCCCAAGGTAAAAATTCAAGTGGAGAAGCTTCCATAGTTGGATTCGTACAACATTTTCCACAACCTGCATTGCAAAATAAATGAGTAGTAGCGGTAAAGGTTTTTAATTCTTCCTCCAATCGACTGAATAATATTTCAATTTCTTGGACTTTACTTTCTATGGACATTCTTTTTTTTGGCGAATTTACGTTTAAAAATAATTTCAGCAAGAATATTAAATGTTTTTAAGCAATATTTTTATAACCATTTGGCAAAGGTCGGTATGCGTAATATTGCAAAACTTCTTCAATCGCATATTTCAAAGCTTTATTTACTGGTAAAATAATATTTCCTAAGTGATGATCAATTTGCGATAAATTCATATAATAATCTGTAAAAATTGGAACGGGAAGTCCTTTGTTTATTAAATCGGTAGAATTAGCAAAAGTTTCGGCTTGTTCAT
Organism: Bacteroidota bacterium; assembly: GCA_040385445.1. Lineage (GTDB taxonomy): Bacteria > Bacteroidota > Bacteroidia > Flavobacteriales > Flavobacteriaceae > Flavobacterium. The sequence continues at coordinate 15,126 of JAZKHI010000146.1, forward strand.
TTTTAATAATTGTACAAGTTGCCAAACGTAATTGTCCGTATTTATCTTTTGTCGCACTGTAACCAAATAATCTGCAAATTAATCCACGATACGGGTAATTACTACAGCTACCATTGACTTTATCTAACAAGGTTAATGGATTATAAATATGACAAATTGTGGAAGATTTTATTTCTAATTCGGCTAAGATTTTTTCTGCTTCGCCGTTTAAAAAAATATGAAAAGCCCAAGGTAAAAATTCTAAAGGAGAAGCTTCTATGTCGAGTTTAGTACAACATTTACCACAACCTGCATTACAATGCAACTTGGTTTCTGCTTGAAATGTGTTTATTTCAACATCTAACTGACTAAACAATTGTTCAACAGCGGCAACCTTAATTTCAATGGACATTATTTTTTTACGAATGTACGCTTTAATACTGGCGAAATAGGTTTATTAGTCACAAATTTAATAAATTATAGCGTTTAATTTATTTACCGCAGATTCGCAGATTATTAAAATTTATAATAATCTGCGAATCTGCGGTAAATTTTTATTTATATCTAATTGCAAAAAAAAAATCCCTAACTACAAAATAATTAGGGATTTGGAATAAAATTTTAAAACTAAATTAATTCACGATAATTTTCTTAGTTAAACTTCCGTTTTCAGCAGAAATTTGTAAAAAATAAAAACCTTGAGGTAAATTGCTTAATTTATATGAATTTTGATTGAAAATTGGATTTTCAATATCTTTTATAATTTGCCCGTTAATGTTAACCAAAGATAATTTAGTAATGATTTCAGTTGTAAAAACTTCAACTTCGTTAGTATTTGTTGGGTTAGGGTAGATGCTTACTGCACTATCAGCTAAGAAAGATTCTGCTGATAAAGCGGCACATTGAGAACTATATATTTGACATAAATACTCAGGATGATCAATGTATGGATTTCTGTTATTTTGTCTTAAGTAGATAGCATTATTTCTAGCAATTTCAAATGGACTTACAGGATCATTAATATGCCAAGATAATAACATGTTTAAAAATGGTGTAGTAAAAACTTGATTTGAAGTTCCGTTTAGCATTTCGTAAGTATAAGATGCTACAGTATCTTCATAACGAGTAGCAAAATAAAAATACATACGAGCAATATCACCTTTAAAAGCAGGGTTTGGTTCGAAAACTTGACCTGAATAACCCGAAATTGCACTACTACCGTGTTTTCCTCCATTATTAGTTGTTGAAGAAACAGTTGCAACAATTCCGTGTGGGTTATCTCCTCGATCACCATTTACTTTTTTATCTGATGGAGGAACAAAGTGTGCGTCATTTCTCATTGGAGAAGCTTGTGCAAAAATTGATTGTGGTACAATATGCTCTCTGTTGTAAAACTGACATTCTGAACCACCTCCAGAACCTGTATCTTGACTTGTAGCATAAATAAAATTACACTCACCAATACTTCCAGTTGGGTTTTCAGTATACATATCGTAAATAGAATTGTCGTTTTCATAACCAGTTCCTGTGAAAACATCTCTATCAGAAGTTTCATAAGTTACCCATAAACCTGCATAACCTAGATCAGTATGATTGTCAATGATATTAAATAACTGAGTTTTTAAAGTATAGCCTGTTCCTGTCGCCGTAGTGTAATATCCAGCAGGAATTTGTCCGAAACTAAAATGAGCAACTAATAGTATTAGTAAATATTTTTTCATAATTTAGGGGTATTAATTATTTCGAGTTAATAAAGCCATATAAAATCCGTCATAGCCAGATTCATGAGCTAATACTTTTTTATCTTCTACAAAGGTAAAGTTTTTTCCTGTTTCTGTTGTCAAGAATTTTTTAATTTGTTCCTGATTCTCAGAAGGTAAGACACTACAAGTTGCATAAACTAGTTTTCCACCAGGTTTTACAATTGGTGCATAACTTTCTAAAACTTCTGCCTGAACTTTACGAATGTTATCAATAAATTCAGGTTTTAATTTCCATTTCGCATCTGGGTTTCTTTTCAAAACTCCTAATCCACTACAAGGCGCATCAATAAGAACTCTATCGGCTTGACCGTGAAGTTTTTTAATCACTTTAGTTGTATCAATTACGCGGTATTCGATATTATGAATTCCGTTACGTTTGGCACGAATTTTTAATTGTTTTAGTTTGCTTTCATACAAATCCATTGCAATAATTTGCCCTTTGTTTTGCATTAAACAGGCCATATGAAGTGTTTTTCCACCTGCGCCTGCACAAGTGTCAACTACGCGCATTCCAGGTTGAATATCTAACATATGAGCCACCATTTGAGAAGAAGCATCTTGTACTTCAAACATTCCGTTTTTAAAAGCGTCTGTCATAAAAACGTTCGCTCTCTCATCTAATACTAAAGCTTCAGGATAATCTTCAATTGCTTGAGTATGAATATCTAATTTTAGTAATTCTAACTTTAATGCTTCTTTTGTGGTATTAATTGTATTCGTACGTAAAATTACTTTAGCAGGTTCGTTTTGTGCCTTAATTTCTTTAGACCAAACGGCTTCACCTAATTCTTTTACACCCATTTCATCCATCCAATCTGGAATAGATTCTTTGAATTTTCTGTCTTTAGATAATTCGTCAAATTTACCTTTGATTTTTCTAACTGGAGTACCTTCAAAATATTTCCAGTCGGGTAGAGTATGACCTTTTAATGTTGCCCAAACAGCAAACATTCTCCAAATTCCATCTCTATCAAATGGCTCTTTTTTAATCTCGGCAATCTCGGCATATAAACGTTTCCAACGTACAATATCGTAAATAGTTTCGGCAACAAACTTTCTGTCGCTGCTTCCCCATCTTTTGTCTAATTTTAAGGCTCTCGCCACAACTTTATCAGCATATTCTCCTTCATTGAAGATCGCCATTAAAGCGTCTATTACTGCAAAACTAATGTTTCTGTGAAATCTCATGTATTTTAAAAATAAAAAATGCTTGCAAAGATAGTAATTTTATACCAGTTACAAGCGTTTATTAAACCAAATGTTATATAGAAAAAAACAAAAAAGCCGACTTAATGTCGGCTTTTAATTAATTCTCTTCTTTATCCTCTTCCTCTTCCTGAACCTCCGCCATTTCCTCTCGGTTGAGAATTTCCTCCTGGTGCTTGCATTCTTGGCTGTGAACCGCCTCCTCTAGGTGCTTCCATTCTTGGAGAACCACCACCGCCTCTAGGCGATTCCATACGTGGTTGTGAATTTCCACCTCTTGGAGCTTCCATTCTTGGTTGAGAATTACCTCTTGGAGTTCCTACAGATGAATTATTTCCTCTTGGATTTGACTCAACTTTAGGTGAACTATTCCCTCTAGGATTGTAAGTTCTTGGTTGTGATTCATTTCTTGGAGATCCTACAGATACATTTCCTCTAGGATTTGCTTCAACTTTAGGAGTACTATTTCCTCTTGGATTGTAAGTTCTCGGTTGTGATTCATTTCTTGGAGATCCTACAGCTACATTTCCTCTAGGATTTGCTTCAACTTTAGGAGTACTATTTCCTCTTGGATTGTAAGTTCTCGGTTGAGATTCATTTCTTGGAGATCCTACAGATACATTTCCTCTAGGAGAATTTCCTCTTGGATTTGCTTCATTTCTTGGCGTACCTGTATTTAAATTTCTTGTTCCTGGAGTACGTGTTTTGATTTCTCTATGACTATCCATTTCATATCTGTTAGCATATCCTTTATTTCTGTGTGAGAATGAACGATTTGGATGACGCATTTCGTAACCATTTCCTCTTCTTCCATAATATGAATAGTAAGCTGTATGACATCTTCTATATGATACATAATTGTATGAATGTCCAAAATTGATATGTATTGAAATATTATTTCTATATCTGAAAATTGGAAAAGGATTCCAACAGTGGTAATATGATGGATAATAACCCCAATACCAAGATGAATAATATGGTCTATAATGATTTACCCAAAAAGTAGTGTAAATTACCGGTGTATGAACATAAATTGGTTCGTAGATATAGTTAGCTCCGTACATATAAACGTCTCCAACAACTTGAATTTGAACTTTGTTATTACTGTCTTTTTCAATTTCAACAGTGGCTACATCTTGAAAAACATCTTT